>DASVDQ010000007.1 GCA_036381035.1 Trueperaceae bacterium
TGCAGGTGGCCAGCGACCTGGAGGTGGTGCAGAAGTCAGGCAGCTGGTTCTCCTACGGCGAGCTGCGCCTGGGCCAGGGCAAGGAGAAGGCCGTGGAGCTGCTCACCACCAGACCCGACCTCGTCGAAGAGATAAGGCGGGCGGTGATGGACGCGATCTCGTCGGGCAAGCCGGGCGCGAAGCCGGCCTGGTCGACCGCCTCCGACGACGACGCCTTCGCGGGAGAGCCGTCGTGAGCGCCCTCGTCGGCGTACTGCTCCTGATCGCGGGGCTCGTCGTCGGGGCCGGCGTCGCCTGGACGCTGCGCCGCCGCCAGGAGGTCGACGCCAGGGCCGAGGCCGAGCGCCTCTACCGCGAGCGCGTCGCCGAGGCGGAGCGCGAGGCCAAGCGCACGGTCGAGCAGGCGAAGGGCGCCGCCCAGGCCGAGCTGGAGCAGGCCCGCAGGCGCTGGCAGGAGGACGAGCAGCGCCAGCGCCAGCGGCTGGCCGAGGACCTCGAGCGCGAGCGCGAGAGCGTGAGGGCCGAGCTGCAGCGCGTCCGCCAGGAGGGCGAGCGCGAGCGGGCCCAGCTCCGCGACATGCGCGAGGAGCTCAGGCGCGAGCGCGAGAAGCTCGACCAGCAGGAGGACCGCCTCAACCGCCGCGGCGAGCAGCAGGACGCCCGCGCCCTCAGGCTCGACGAGGTCGAGGAGCGGCTGAACCAGCGCTCCGCCGAGCTGCAGTCGCGCGAGGAGGAGCTCGAGGCCAGGGAGGCGCAGCTCACGGCCCAGCTCCACGAGATAGCCCAGCTCACGCGCGAGCAGGCGTCGGCGTTGGTGCTCGAGCGCGTCGAGCGCGAGCTGGAGCGCGAGAAGGCCGTGCGGGTCAGGGCGGCGCTCGACAAGGCCGACGCCGAGGCGAAGCGCCGCGCCACCGACATCCTGGCCCAGGCGATCCAGCGCAGCGCCTCCGAGGTCTCGGCGGCGATCAGCGTCTCCGTCGTGCCCATCCCCAACGACGCCATGAAGGGCCGCATCATCGGCCGCGAGGGACGCAACATCAGGGCCTTCGAGGCGCTCACGGGCGTCGACCTCATCATCGACGACACGCCGGAGGCTGTCCTGCTCTCGAGCTTCAACCCCATCAGGCGCGAGGTCGCCAAGATGGCGCTCTCAGAGCTCGTCACCGACGGGCGCATCCACCCGGCGCGCATCGAGGAGGTCGTGCAGAAGGCCCAGCAGGACATGCAGAACTACATCAGGGAGCGCGGCGACGAGGCCGCGCTCGAGGCGAACGTCGTCGGCCTCAAGGCCGGCCTCGTGCAGCTCCTCGGCCGCATGCAGTTCCGCACCAGCTACGGGCAGAACATCCTCAAGCACTCGGTGCAGGTAGCGCACCTCTCCGGCATCATCGCGGCCGAGCTCGGCCTCGACGAGGCCATGGCGCGCCGCGCCGGCCTGCTGCACGACATCGGCAAGTCGATCGACAGGGAGATCGAGGGCACGCACACCGAGATCGGCGCGAACCTCGGCCGCCGCTTCGGCGAGCCCCCCGAGGTCATCGACGCGATCCTCAACCACCACGACCTCGACCGCGCCGAGACCCTCTACCCGGTGATCGTGAACGCCGCCGACGCGATCTCGGCCGCCAGGCCGGGCGCGCGGCGCGAGTCTCTCGAGAGCTACATCAAGCGCCTCGAGGGGCTCGAGAACATCGCCACGAGCTTCCCCGGCGTCGAGAACGCCTTCGCCATACAGGCGGGACGCGAGATCCGCATCATCGTGCAGCCCGACAAGGTCGACGACGCCTCGGCCGTGCTGCTGGCGCGCGACATCGCCAACCGCATCGAGCAGGACATGGAGTACCCCGGCCAGGTCCAGGTGACCGTGGTGCGCGAGTCGCGGGCGGTAGAGTACGCCCGGTGAGGATAGGGGACGACCTCAAGCTCTTCCGCGGCACCTCGACACCGGAGCTGGCCTCGAGCGTGGCGCGGCACCTCGGCGTGCCGCTCGCGAACGGCACCGTCTCGCAGTTCCCCGACGGCGAGACCAGGATCATGATCGAGGAGTCGGTGCGCGGGGCCGACTGCTACATCGTCCAGTCGACGTGCGCGCCGGTCAACCACAACCTCATGGAGCTGCTGGTGCTGATCGACGCGCTCAGGCGCGCGTCGGCCTGGCGGATCAACGCCGTGGTGCCCTACTTCGGCTACGCCCGCCAGGACAAGAAGGTCCAGGCGCGCGAGCCCATCACCGCGAAGCTGGTGGCGAACCTGCTCGAGAAGGCCGGCGCCGACCGCGTGATCGCGATCGACCTGCACGCCGGCCAGATCCAGGGCTTCTTCGACGTGCCGCTCGACCACCTCACGGCGCTGCCGATCCTCGGCGACCACCTCAAGAAGACCGACCTCGGCGACTCGATCGTCGTGTCGCCCGACATCGGTCGGGCGACCGAGGCGCGGCGGCTCGCCAACTACCTCAACCTGCCCCTGGCGATGCTCTACAAGCGCCGCACCAGCCCCACCGACACCGAGGTCATCCACGTGATCGGCGACGTCGAGGGGAAGCGGCCCATCATCATCGACGACATGATCAGCACCGCCGGCACCATGCGCCAGGGCATCGAGGCGCTGCTGCGGCTGGGCGCGCAGCCCGACATCAGGGTCGCCGCCACGCACCCGGTGTTCACGCCGCCGGCCGCGGAGCGCCTCTCGCACCCCGCCGTCACGGGCATCTACGTCACCGACACCGTGCCGCTGAGGCAGCCGGTGCCCAACACGACGGTCCTCTCCGTCGCCCCGCTGCTGGCGAAGGCGATACGCAACGTCCACCAGCACGCGTCGGTGAGCTCGCTGTTCACGACCTGAGCGGGGCGTCCTTGGCCCGTCCGGGTGCGCGCCTCCCGGCGCGTCCGCCGGCAGCCCTCACCTCCACGCCTCCCGCACGCGCCTGATGCGGGCCACCACCAGCGGCAGGCGGTAGTCGCCGCTCGTCAGGCTGGCGCGCGCCGACTCCCACAGCTCGAGGTCGTCGCCCACGGCGGTCGCGAGCTGGATCAGCAGGTCGGGGTCGCCGGAGCGCATGACGGCGCGCCGCAGGCACTCCTCGATGTGGAGCCTCAGCTCCACGACCGCCGGCGCCTCCGACCCCGGCAGCAGCGGCCCGGCGTAGTGCTGCACGGCCTGGTGCACCTTGCCGCCGGCGAGCAGGCCGAGCACGAGCCTGAAGTCGCACTCGCACGGCACGGTGATGCGGTAAGGGGACGGCGAGATGGGCACGAGCTGCCGCAGGCGCGACACCGTCGACTTCACGGTGCCCTCCCCCACCTCGTCGCCGAACACCAGGCGCCTCAGCTCCCCGGTCGTCACGCCCTCCTCGCGCTCGCACAGCACGGCCATGACCTCGCACTGGCGCAGCGTGAGGTCGAGCTCCCGCGCCCGGTACTCGAGCCGCGGCGCGCCGAGGAGCCTCACCTTCAGCGCCTGGCCGCCGCCGTGGGCCATGGCGTGGAGGTCGGCGTAGACGGGGTCGCAGGCCATGAGGAGCCGCCAGCCGGGCTCGGCCAGCTCGCGCGTGCCCTCGGCGGCCTCGGCGAGCGCCCGCGACGCCTCGTCCAGCCTGCCGTCCCGCAGGCGGCAGCGCGCCAGCCACAGCAGGGCCTGCGTCTCGAGGAGCTGGAGGTTCGTCTGCTCGAGCTGCCGCGCGGCCGTCTCCAACAGCTCGCAGGCGCGCTCGGCGTCGAAGTAGGCCAGCGCCATGCCCATGCCCAGCGCGCCGATCGCGGACTGCGCCCGCGAGGCGCCGCGGGAGAGCGAGTAGGCGTACTCGGCCGACTCGCGGGCGGCCAGGAGGTCGCCCCTGGCGATGTGGGCCTTGGTGACGTCGAGGGAGGCCGAGGCCACCTGGGTCAGGGGCGAGCGGCGCTTGAGCGTCGTGAGGAGCGCCAGGGCCTCGTC
Source organism: Trueperaceae bacterium (assembly GCA_036381035.1). Lineage (NCBI taxonomy): Bacteria > Thermotogati > Deinococcota > Deinococci > Trueperales > Trueperaceae > Trueperaceae bacterium. The sequence continues at coordinate 3,934 of DASVDQ010000007.1, forward strand.
GAGGCGCCCGTCGAGGACGTGCATGTCGGCGACCGTGGAGACGACGGCCTCGTAGGTGGGCATGCCGACCTTCGCCGGGTCGACGGGCACGGTCCTGAGCACCTCCCGCGCGGCGTCGAGCTCGCCGAGGAGGATCTGCCCGAACGCCAGCGCGGCGGCGGCCAGCTCGCGCCTGTGCTCCTCCCTGACGCCGCGCCGCGCGTACTCGTCGAGCGCCCAACGCGCCCAGTCGCGGCCGCTGCGGTACCGCCCCAGCCCGAGCTCGTGGTTGGCGACGTCGACGGCGCACGCCACGACGAGGTGGCCGGCGTCGGCGTTCTCGGCCAGCGCCAGCGCGCGCCTGAACAGCAGGATCGGCGAGCGCCTGTCGCCCTCCAGCGCCAGCGCGAACGCCCGCGCCCTGATGGTCGTCGCGGACTCGTGCGCCTCGAGCGCGCGCTGGGTCTCGGCGGCCATCTCCGCCCCCGGCTGCGTGACGGCGACGGCCGCCCGCAGCTCCGGCGCCGCCGACTCCCGGAGCACGGCGGAGACCAGCGGCATGACCTCGGCCTGGCGGTTCACGGCCGTGGCGGTGACGAACAGCCAGTAGGCGACGTTGGGGTGGGACTGGACGGCGCTCGGCAGGCCGGAGAGTGCCTGCCACAGCGCCTCGAACTCGCCGGCGTCGAAGGCGCGGTTGCCTACCTGGTCGACGACCTCGGGGACGAGCCCGACGTCGGTCTCGAGGCACGCGGCGAGGGCCTCCCGCCAGCGACCGCTCCTCAGGCAGCCGCCGACGCGCTCCCTGGCCTCCTCGAGGGCCGTGGCGGGCGCGTCGAGCGCCGCCGGAGGTACCTCGTCCCTCCGGCGGCCGTGCCCAGTCGCACGCACAGCTCCGCCCACGCTCGCCCCCTACGCCCGAATGCGTTGAGGGGGCAAGCATAGCGCCTCCCCGGCGAGGCGCCGTGACGAGCTGGGCAGGAGCCCAAGGCGGCCCGTCGCCGCGCGGCGAGCGCGGGCCGGCGTAGCCCCGAGGCGGGACACGGCGGCGGGAGCGGCACGAGTAGGTGTACGTGGCGGGTGGGTCCGCGAGGGTCGGGCAGGGCGCGCGAGCCGGTCGCTGGCGGCACGGGGGTCAAGCGAGGGGCGCTGCGCCGGCTCGCGCGGCGACGGGCCGGGGCCTGCCGCGGCCGCTGCGTGGCGTGATACACGCGCCGAGTAAGAATCCTGTAAGGCTCCGCCGGTAGCCTGGTCGTCGAGGACCGAGGTAACCCTCCCATTACCTCTTCCCATCCTCTTCCGAGAAGACCCCGCGCCTCCCACGCGGGGTCACCCCTTATGGGGCGCCCGAGGGCCTCCGGCGGGACCCGCACCGCGACGACCGCGAGCCGCGCGGCTCGCCAGGCCGACGGTCACCGGCGAGCCGGGGCGCCCTCGGGCCGCCGGGCCCTACCCGAAGCGGCCGGAGACGTAGCGCTCGGTCAGCTCGTGCTTGGGGTTCGTGAAGATCAGGTCGGTGGGGCCCTCCTCCACGAGCCTGCCGAGGTGCATGAAGGCGGTGCGGTCGCTGACGCGGCCCGCCTGCTGCATGTTGTGCGTGACGATCAGCACCGTGTAGTCGCGCTTGAGGTCGTGGATCAGGCGCTCGATCTTGTCTGTCGCGATGGGGTCGAGGGCGCTCGTCGGCTCGTCCATGAGGATCACGCTCGGGTCGGAGGCGAGGGCCCTGGCGATGCACAAGCGCTGCTGCTGCCCCCCGGAGAGCCCCAGGCCGGACTGCCTGAGCTTGTCGGCGACCTCGTCCCACAGCGCCGCGCTCCGCAGCGCGCGCTCGACGAGGGCGTCCATGTCGCCGCGGAACCCCATGAGCCGCGGACCGAACGCGACGTTCTCGTAGATCGACTTCGGGAACGGGTTCGGCTTCTGGAACACCATGCCGATGCGCCGGCGGACCTCGACGGGGTCGACGTCCGGCCCGTAGAGCTCGACGCCGTCGTACCTGACGCTGCCCTCGACCCTGACCCCCTCGACGAGGTCGTTCATGCGGTTGATCGACCTCAGCAGCGTGCTCTTGCCGCTGCCCGACGCCCCTATGAGGGCCGTGACCTGGTGGCGCGGGACCGTGAGGGAGACGTGGTGGATGGCCTGGAAGGCGCCGTACCATAGGCTGAGGTCGGTGATGACGAGCGCCGACTCCTCGGGCGGTACCGGCGCGCTGCGGACGGTCTCGGCGGGGATGCTGGCGGTCTCGGTCAACCTCTCACCTCTCGCCCCTCACCAGCGGCTCTCGAACCGGCGTCTGAGGTACGACGCCAGCGAGTAGAGCACGACGAGGACGAGGAGCAGCACCACGATGGCCGCCGAGGCGACGTGGAGGAACTCGGCGTCGTTCTCGGAGACCCAGGTGTAGACCTGGATGGGGATCGCGGTGAAGAGCGCGAGTGGTCCGTCGGGCGGACGCGGCACGAACGCCGCCGCGCCGATCACGATCAGCGGCGCCGTCTCGCCGATCGCCCTGGCGACGGCCAGTATCACGCCCGTCACGATGCCGCCCACGGCGTTGGGCAGGACGACGCGGGCGACGACCTGCGAGCGCGTGGCCCCCAGGCCGTAGGCGGCCTGGCGCAGGCTGTCGGGCACGGCGCGGATCGCCTCGCGCGCCGCCACCACGACGACCGGCACGACCAGCAGGGTCAGCGTGAGCGCGCCGGCCAGCACGACGGGGCCGAGGCGGAGCAGCCTGACGAACACGCTCAGCCCGAGGATGCCGTAGACGACGCTGGGCACGCCGGCCAGGTTCGCGAGGTTCAGCTCGACGAGGCGGGCGAAGCGGGTGTGCGGCGCGTACTCCTCGAGGTAGACGGCCGTGCCCACGCCGAGCGGCACCGACATGACGATGACGAGGGCGACGAGCAGCAGGCTCCCGGCGAGGGCGGGCAGCAGGCCCGCCACCGACGGCGAGCGCGAGGCGTTCCTCGCGAGGAACGACGCGTCGAGCCAGGCGTTGAGCACGACGACCTGCCCCGGCTCGGCCCGCTCCAGCAGCTCGCGTCGCCGCCGCAGGCCCTCGAACAGCGGCAGGTCGGCGACGCGCTCGTCGCGGCTCGAGGTCACGATCCACCTCAGCGGCCTGCCGTCGACCCACGGCATCAGTTCGACGCGGTTGCGCGCGCCGAAGACGCGTCGCGCCTCGCGGTCGCTCAGGAGCGCCGCGACCTCGTCCTCCGTCAGGCCCTGGGCGCGCAGCTCGAGCCGCACGACGTTGTCCCAGGTGCGGAAGAACGCGAAGCCCTCGAGGAAGGAGAAGCTCTGACCAGAGTTCCGCGGCTCGATCACCTGCCACGAGAAGCTGTCCGTCACCACGTCGAACAGCAGCGTCGCGAGCAGCGCCAGCGCGAGCAGCACGGGCACCGCGACGGCCGTGCCGAAGGCGCGCGCGCCGGCGCGCCGGCGGCGCGCCTGCACGCCCCCCAGGTCGAGCATGTCGGGGCGCTCGGGGCGGTCCGACGGCTGCGGCCCCGCCCGCCGTCCCCTGCGCCGCGGACGTACGGGCCCCTCGGGGCGCCCCGCGAGGTCCGCCCGCTCGGCCGAGGACGCCTCGTCCGGCGCCGGGCGCCGGGGCTCCCGCCCGCCGTCGCCCCTCACTCGTAGCGCTCCCGGTAGCGGCCCACCACGAGCTGCGAGGCGAGGTTGAGGAGCAGCGTGATCACGAACAGCGTGGCGGCCACCGCGTAGAGGGAGCGCGACGCCAACGACCCGGCGGGCTGGTCACCGGTGGCCGCCTGGACGATGAACGCGGTCATCGTCGCGATCGTCTCGCGCGGGTCGAGCGTGAACAGCGGCCGCTGGCCGGCCGCCAGCGTGACGATCATCGTCTCCCCCACCGCCCGCGCCATCGCCAGGACCACCGAGGCGACGATCCCGGAGAGGGCCGCGGGCAGCACGACGCGGGATATCAGCTGCACCTTCGTCGCCCCCAGCCCGTAGGCGGCCTGGCGCAGCGACGACGGCACCGCCTGCATCGCGTCGGTGGAGATGCTCGACACCGTGGGGAGGACCATGAAGCCCATGACGAGGCCCGCGGAGAGCGGGTTGAACAGGTTCAGTCCGGGCACCACGCGCTGCAGCAGCGGCGTGACGTAGAGCAGCGCGAAGTAGCCGAACACGACCGTGGGCACGCCGGCGAGGAGCTCGAGCAGCGCCGTCACGCGCCGCCGCCGGCCGGGCGGCGCGAACTCGGAGAGGTAGACGGCGCTCGCCAGGCCCAGGGGCACGCCCACCGCGAGCGCGATGGCCGTGACGAGGAACGTGCCGGTCAGCAGGGGGAGGATGCCGAAGCTGCGGTCGGCGAAGAGGGGCGTCCAGCGCGTGGAGGTGAAGAACTCGCGGAGCGTGACGGCCGGGTCGGCGAAGAACGCGGTGGTCTCGCCCAGCAGCACGGCGACGACGCCGAAGGTCGTCAGCACCGACACGCCGGCGCAGAGCAGCAGCAGGCCGCGCACCAGCCGCTCGCGCGCCCTCGCCCGCCGACCGAGCCGCAGCGGGGCCGCGCCCGTCCTCGTCACGCCTCGCCCCTCCCGGCCCGCCCGCCGCGCGGGGAGCCCACGCCGCGGTCAGTCGCCCCGCACGGCCTCGAGCACGGAGTCGCCGGGCTCGAAGTCGGCGAACGCCGAGCCGGTGACGCGGTCCTCGAAGCGCTGCAGGGTGGCGGCGTAGACGTCATCGCCGTAGGTAGCGTAACCGGAGTCGGCGATGAGCTCGCGGTTGCGCTCGTCCAGGTAGAACCGCACGAAGGCCTGCACCTCTGGTCTCTCGGCCGACCTGGCGCTGACGTAGACGAACAGCGGCCGGGACAGCGGCGTGTAGGTGTTCGCCTCTATGCTCTCGGCGCTCGGCGCCACGCAGCCGTCGCCGCCGTCGACCTCGAGCGCCCTCACGCGCGAGGCGTTCTCGACGTAGTAGGCGAAGCCGAGGTAGCCGAGCGCGTAGCGGTCCCCCTCGACGCCGGTGACCAGCACGTTGTCGTCCTCGCTGGGGAAGAAGTCGGTGCGCACGGCGCCGGCCTCGCCGTTCACGGCCTCGGTGAAGTAGTCGAAGGTCCCGGAGTCCGTGCCGGGGCCGTAGAGGACGATCTCCTCGTCGGGCCACCCGGGCCGCACGTCGCTCCACAGACGCACCCGCGAGCCCGGCTCCCAGATCGCCCGCAGCTCCGCGACGGTGAGGCACCTGGCGAAGTCGTTGGCCGCGTTGACGACGACCGTGATCGCGTCGGCGGCGACGGGCAGCTCGATGACCGCGATGCCGTGCGCCGCGCAGGCCTCGAGCTCCTCCTCCTTCACCGCGCGCGAGGCGTCGGCGACGTCGATCTCGCCGGCGCAGAGCTTGGAGAGACCGCCGCCGGTGCCGGAGAACGCCACCGCGATGCCGACGTCCGGGTTCTCGATCGAGAACTCCTCGGCCATCGCCAGCGAGATCGGGTAGACGGTCGACGACCCGTCGACGCGGAGGGACTGGGCCGCGGCGAGGCCGAGCAGCGCGATCGCGAGGGGGAGCGCGGCGTGAGCGCTTCTCAAGCGGACCTCCGAGGGTGACGGCGAGGCCGTGGCGTCACGGCCTCGTCGGGGTGCGGGCCGGGGACGCGCCGGGTAAGGGCGCGGGCGGGCCCGGGGTATCCTCGCCCAAGTCGTGGACGCTAGCAAGGGCCCCTGCCTCGTCACCGGCATCGCGGAGCTCTACACGCCTCACGAGCGCGTAGAGGACGCGGCGTTCGTCGTCGACGGCGGGCGCTTCGGCTGGGTGGGCCGGTCCGCCGAGGCGCCGCCCGAGGCGCACGCGCTGCCGCGGGTCGACCTGGGCGGGCGCGGCGTGCTGCCCGGCCTCGTCGACAGCCACACGCACCTCGTGTGGGACGGCAGCCGCGTCGCCGAGTACGCGCTGCGGTCGCAGGGCGCCTCGTACGAGGCGCTGCTCGCTTCCGGCGGCGGCATCCACGCGACCGTCAGGGCCACCAGGTCCGCCGGCGACGAGCGGCTCCACGGGCTGGCGCGGCGGCGCGCGGCGGCGTTCCTCCGCGGCGGCGTCACGACCCTCGAGGTCAAGTCGGGCTACGGGCTGACCACGGAGGAGGAGCTGCGACAGCTCGCCGTCGCGCGGCGGCTCGGCGACGAGGGGCCACAGCGCTTGACGACCACGCTGCTGGCGCACGTGCCCGACCCCGAGGTCGACCGCGCCTACCACGTCGACAGGCTCGTGGCCGAGACGGTGCCGGAGGCCGCCGCGCGCGGCCTCGCCGACGCCGTCGACGTCTTCGTCGACAGGGGCGCCTTCACGCTCGACGAGGCGCGCAGGGTGCTGGAGGCCGGCCTCGCGGCGGGCCTCCAGGTCAAGGCGCACGCCGAGCAGCTCACGCGCACGGGCGCGGCCCGGCTCGTCGCCGAGCTGGGCGGCGTCTCGGCCGACCACCTGGAGCGCGCCACCGACGAGGACTTCGCGGCGCTGGCGGCGGCGGGCGTGGTGGCCACGGTGCTGCCGGGCGCGGCCGCCGTGCTGGGCGCCGGCCTGCCGGCGCCGGAGCGCTTCCGCGCCGCCGGCGTGAAGGTCGCCGTCGCCAGCGACCACAACCCCGGCTCGAGCCCGCTCTTCGGCCTGCTGCCGGCCCTGCAGCTCGCCGTGGCCGTCTACGGCTTCACCGTCGACGAGACGCTGGTGGGCGCGACCGCGCACGCCGCCGACGCGCTGCGCCTGCCCGACGTGGGGCGCATCCGGCCCGGCGCGCACGCCGACTTCGTCGTGGCCGACGGACCGGAGGCGCTGCTGCCCCTCTACGGCTGGGGCGAGCCTCTCGTGCACGAGGTCGTGATCGGCGGCGTCACCGCCTGGCGCCGCGGGGGCTGAGGCGGCCGGCCTCCGCTCGGCGACGGTAGGGCGGTCCCGCGGACGCGCGCGGGACCGCGCCACGCTGACTACAGCTCGCCGTACGTGAACACGCCGCCCTTGACCGTCGCGACCACAGCGAGGCCGTCGAGGCTGACGAGCGGGTCGTGCGACAGCACGACCATGTCGGCGTCGTAGCCCACGGCGAGGCGTCCCGACCGGCTCTCCCAGCCGATCGCGTAGGCGGCGCCGGCCGTGTACGCCAGCAGCGCCTCGTCGGGCGAGACGGCCTCGGCCGGGTTCAGCCTCTCGCCGCCCAGGCCGAGGCGGCGGCAGGCGGCGCGCAGGCCGGTGGGCACGTCGGGCGAGGCCACGGGGGTGTCCGAGCCGAACGCCAGCCTCGCTCCGGACCTCGCCAGGGAGCGCAGCGGGTAGGCGCGCTCGACGCGGTCCGCCAGCAGCGTCCCGATGGCCCCGGCGTCGAAGGTCAGGTGGATCGGCTGCACCGAGGCGACCACGCCGAGGCGCCGGAAGCGCGGCAGGTCGCTCGGGTGGACGTGCTGGGCGTGCTCGAGGCGCGGGCGCAGGCCCGCCGCCTCCAGCTCCGCGGCGGACGCCTCGAAGGCGTCGAGTACCGCGCGCACGGCGGCGTCGCCGATCGCGTGCACGACGGGCGCGAGCCCGGCGCGAACCGCCAGCGGCACCCTCTCGGCGAGGACCTCGGGCCCGTCGACGGCCATGCCCACGTCGGCGGTGCCGGCGTAGGGCTCGAGCATCCACGCGGTCTTGCTCCCGAGGGCGCCGTCGGCGAAGAACTTCGCGCCGCCCACCTGGAAGTTGCGCCCACCCTGGCCCGTGGCGAGGCCGACCTCGGCCGCGGCCTCGAGCTGCTCCTGCGGCACGCAGGCCCACACCCTGAGCGGGTAGGCGTCGTCGCTGGCGGCGAGCGCCAGCTCCCGGAAGTACCCGGCGGGCTCGGCGGCCATGTGGTGCACGGTCGTGACGCCGCGCGCGGCCAGCGACTCGCCCGCGGCGGCCAGCGCCCGCCGCAGCTCGTCGCGTCCCGGCGCCGGGACCGCGTCGGCCACGAGGCGCCTGGCGGCCTCGAGGAGCAGGCCCGTCGGCCGGCCCCCCTCGTCCCTCACGACCACGCCGTCGGCCGGGTCCGGCGTGCCCTCCCCCACGCCGGCGCGCGCCAGCAGGGCGGCGCTGGCCCAGGCCGAGTGGTGGTCCTGGCTCGCCACGAGGGCCGGCCGGCCGCCCACCGCCTCCTCGAGCGCGTCGGCCTCGCCCCTGCCGATCGTGCGCAGGCCCCAGGTGTTCAGCGCCATGCCGGTCGCGCGCAGCAGCTCACCCGCGCCGAGGTCCGCCGCGTGGCGCCTCAGCAGGTCGAGGGCGTCGTCGAACGTGCGCGCGGGGGCGAGGTCGAGGCGCGAGAGCTCGAGGCCGTGCTGGGTGAGGTGGACGTGGGAGTCGTGGAAACCGGGCATGAGGCAGGCTCCGCCCAGCTCGAAGACCTCCGTCTCCGGCCCGGCCAGCTCGTGCAGCTCGCTCGGCGAGCCGAGCGCGAGGACGCGTCCGCCGCGCACGGCCACGCCCCCCTCGCGCGGGCGAGAGGGGTCCATCGTCAGCACCGAGCCGAGGAAGATCGCGTCGGCGTGGGCCGTCACGCTCACGCCCCCGTGAACGACGGCGCGCGCTTGGCGCGGAACGCCGCCACGCCCTCCCGGGCGTCGCGGCTGGAGGCGGCGCGCGCCTGCGCGGCGGCCTCGAGGGCCAGCTGCTCCTCGAGGTCGTTGGCCAGCGTGGCGCGGAGCTGCCGCTTCACCAGCGCGTAGCTCAGCGTCGGGCCGGCGGCGAGGCCCTTCACCAGCTCCCAGACGGCCTCGGCGAAGCCCTCCGCCGGCAGGACCCGCTCGACGAGGCCGATCGCCTTGGCCTCCTCGGCGCCCAGGCGGGCGTTGCCGAGCGCCAGGTCCATCGTCCGCCCCACGCCGATCAGCCGCGGGAGGTGGTAGCTGCAGCCGGCGTCCATGACCAGCCCGATCGCCGTGAAGCCGAGGGCGAAGAGCGCCGCGCTGGAGGCCACGCGCAGGTCGCAGGCGGCGGCGAGGCTGAGCCCCGCCCCCGCGGCCACGCCGTTCACGCCCGCCACGACGGGCTTGTCGAGGTCGACGATCGCGCGCACGACCGGGTGGTATGCGAGCTCGAGGAGCGCGCCGATGTCCTCGTCGACGGGGGTCGCGGCGAGGTCGGCGCCGGCGCAGAACCCGCGGCCCTCGCCGGTGAGGAGGACCGCGCGCACCGCGGGGTCCGCCGCCTCGCCGGTGAGCGCGGCGGAGAGCTCCTCCAGCGTGCGGGGCGTGAGGGCGTTGAGCACCTCGGGGCGGTCGATGACGATGCGGAGCGCGGGCCCCTCGCGCTCCAGGCGCAGGTCCTCGTAGGCCATGCCGCGAGTCTACATCCGGTGCGGGACGGCTCCGGCGGCCACCCTGGCGAGGGCGGCGACGTCGTCCGGTTGGCGCGGGTCCTCGAGCGCGGCCTTGTTGCGCCTCACCTCGCCGCAGCGGCGGCAGCGGTGCACGACCACCCAGCCCTTCTTGCCGGTCAGCTCGGCGCCCACGGGCTCCATCACGCCGCCGCAGTCGTTCGCGCGGTCGCCGGGGTTCACGTCGACGTGCAGCGAGCAGAGGCAGTAGGGGCAGTGGTTGCGGTAGCCGCCGGAGACGAGGGGCAGGACGTCCGCGCCGCACTCGGCGCAGGTGAAGGGCCGGTTCGCGCCCTGGCCGACGAAGCGCTTCACTCCCCGGCAGCATACGGTGGTGGGAGTGGTGGCGAACGACCCCGTCCTACCAGCGGAGGCGGCGTGGAGCTGATCGCGCTGCGCGGCGTGACGCTGGCCCGGCCCGGGGCGCCGGACGCGCCGCCGCTGCTGGCCGGGGTCGACCTGGACCTGGCGGAGGGCGCGCGCGTCGGCCTGGTGGGGCGCAGCGGCGCGGGCAAGAGCTCGCTCCTCGCCCTGCTGTCGGGCAGGCTGCCGCCCGCGTCCGGCCGCGTGGTGAAGGCGCCGGGGGTGCGCGTCGCCCTCCTCGCGCAGGCGCCGCCGCGGTCGGAGGCCGGCACGGTCTGGGAGGTCGCCGCGGCGGGGCTCGACGAGCTCAGGTCGCTCGAGCGGGCCATGCGCGCCGCCGAGCGCGACGTGGCCGCCGGCGTGCCGGGGGCGGAGGACCGCCTGGCGGCGCTCGCCTCCGAGCACGAGCGCCTCGGGGGCTACGCCGCCGCGGCGCGCCTGCGCGAGGTGCTCCACGCGCTGGGCTTCCCCGCGGCGAGACACGGCGAGGCCGCTGCCGACCTGTCGGCGGGCGAGCGCCGGCGGCTGGCGCTGGCGGCCGCGCTGGCCGCCCCCTGCGACGTCCTGCTCCTCGACGAGCCGACGAACCACCTCGACCTGCCGGCGCGCGCCTGGCTCGAGCGGCACCTCGCCGGCCGCGGCGGCGCCCTGGTGCTCGTGAGCCACGACAGGGACCTGCTGACGGCGGCCACGAACCGCACGGCGTTCCTCGCCGGCGGACGCCTGCGTTCGTACCCCGACGGGTACGACAGGGCCGCGCGCCGCGCCGCCGCCGACGACGCGTCGTCGGAACGCAGGGCGCGCGAGCTGCGTCGGGAGGCGCGTCGCCTCGAGCGGGTCGCCGCCGAGCTCGCGCGCCACGGGCGGCGCTCGCGCGCCCGGGAGCGTCGGGCCGACGAGCTGGCGCGCTCCGCCGACGCGGCCGCCGTCGCTCGGGTTCGCGTCGACGGCCCGCGCCTCCCGGGCGCCGAGGCGAGGAGACGGCCCCGCGGGACGCTGCTCGACGCCGCGCGGCTGACGGTGCCGGGCCTGCTCGAGGGCGGCAGGGTGCGGCTGGCGGCGGGCGACAGCGTCGCCCTGATGGGCCCGAACGGCAGCGGCAAGAGCACGCTCCTCCGCCTCCTGGCCGGCGAGGCCAGGTCGGCCGACCCCGCGGCACGCGTCGAGTACGCGCCGGCCCTGCGGCTCGTCCGCGTCGGTCAGGAGGACGGGGGGCTGGCGGCGCGCGAGCCCGTGCTCGACCAGCTGGCCCGCGTGCTGGGCGCGGACGCGGCGCGCTCGCGGCTCGCCGCCGCCGGCCTGCCCCACGCGGCCTGGTCCCTGCCGCCGGAGCGCCTCTCGGGCGGCGAGAGGGCCCGCGCCGGCCTCGCGCTGGCGCTGGCGCTGTCGCCCGACGTGCTGCTCCTCGACGAGCCGGACAACGACCTCGACCTGCACGCGATCGAGGCGCTGGAGGAGGCGCTGCGAGAGCTCGTCGCCGCGGGCTGCGCCCTCGTGCTGGCCACGCACGACAGGCGGCTGGCGGCCTCCACGTGCCGCCGCGCCTGGTCCGTTGGGGGCGGCAGGCTCGCCGCCTACGCGAGCGTCAGGGCCTACCTGCGCGGCGAGGCGCCGGTGCCGCCCGAGACGTTCTTCGCCTCGGCGGGCGGCGAGGCCACGGAAGCCGCTTCTGCCGCTGGCGAGCCAGGGGAACCAGAGGCGCCGCCCGACCCGCTCGCCGAGCTGGAGTCGGAGCGCGCGGAGCTGCTCGACAGGCTGTCCGACCCCGTGGGCCTCTCGGAGCGCGACCTCGCCCGCGCCCGCGCTCGCCTCCTCGAGGTCGAGGGCGAGGTCATGCGCCTCCTCGACGCGCGACTGCCGCCCCCGGCGCCGCGCTACGCCTTCAGGGAGCGGGGGATGGCCCTGGTCGCCGACGCCGTCCCCGAGGCCGACGAGCCGCTGTGGGTGGTGGCGCCGGCGGAGGGCGGGCCCACGGCGCGCATCGCGTCGGGCGCGGCGCCCGCGCCGGACCCCGCCTCGGGTGACGAGCCCTGTGCCGCGTCCGGCGACGAGCCGCCCCGTACCGAGGGTCCGACGCCTCCCCGCCCGCGCCTCGAGGTCAGGCTACTCGGCGACGTCGCGCACCTCGCGCTCGTCGCTCCCGACGGGGCGTGCGCGCTGCCGCACGTCGCCGCCGCGCTGCTCGACGCCGGCACGCGCCTGGCGTTCACGGTCGCGGGCGCGGCGCGGGCGCAGGCCTGGGTCGAGGAGCGCGTCCCCGACACCCTGCTGGCGCGCGGCGACGGCGGCTGGCGGTTCCTCGACCTGGGCGGCTACCTCGCGGCCGAGGGCTGGACGCGGGGGCGCGGCCGCTCGTCGCGACCGCGCGGCGCGCGCGGGAGACCCGAGCGGGCGGTCGACGCCGGACCGCGGCTGTCGCCCGGCGGCGCCGGGCGGAAGCGCCGGCGACCGCGGAGGAGGTCGGGGACATGAGACCGTTCTCGCGCTGGTGGACCTGGGCCCTCGTGGGAGCGGCCCTGCAGCTCTTCCCCTGGCCGGCGCCGGTGGCGGACGCCGTCTACCTCGGCGTCACCCTGCCGGCGTGGTCGCGCGTGACGTCGCGGGTCGTGGGCGCGGTGCCGCTGTCGGTGACGGCGGGCTTGGTCCTCTTCGGCGCGGCCGCGCTGCTCGCGCTGCTGGCCTGGCCCGGCGGCGCCCGGAGGGCCGGGCGCGCGCTCGGCTGGTGCGTCGCCGTCCTGCTGCTGACGTTCCCGTTCGCGTTCGGCCTCGGCTACCGCACGACGCCGATCGCTCCCGTGGGCGAGGCGGCGCCCCCGGAGGCCTACGCCGCCGCCCGCGAGGCGGTCCTCGACCGGCTGGCGGCGTCGGCGGGTCCGGGACGAGCCGCGCTGGCCGCCGGCGCGCCGGACGCGTCGGCCCTCGCCGCCTGCGTGTCGTCCACGGCCGCGGAGCTGCGCGAACGTCCGGCGCCGGCCGTGCCCGACGCGGTGAAGCGGCTGCCGGCCGGCTCCCTGCTGGCCCTCGGCTTCTCGGGGGTCGTGTCGCCGTGGCTGCTCGAGCCCCACGCCGACGCCGGCTCCCCCCCTGCCGCCGCCACGGCGGTCGCCCTCCACGAGCTGGCCCACACGGCCGGCTTCGCCCGCGAGGCCGAGGCCGAGGCCGTGGCGCTGCTGGCGGGACTCGGCTGCGACGACCCGGCCGCCGCCTACGCGGCCGCCCTGCGCGCTGCCGCCCGCCTGGCGTCGCGCCTGCCCGCTCCCGAGCGCGCGGCCTACGTGGCCTCGTGGCCGGCCGGAGCGGCTGACGACCTGGAGGCCGCCGCGGCGGCCGCGTCGCGCTACCGCAGGGCCGCGCTGGCCGACGCGGCGGCGCGCGCCTACGACGCCTACCTCGTCGGCCAGGGCACCGCGGGCGGCATCGACGACTACGACAGGTCGATCGACGCGCTAGTCAGGCTCCTCGGCTCGCGCGGCCCGGCGTCCTCAGCCGGTGACGGCGTCGCCCGGCGCTGACACCCCCGTCGGCTCCGGCCCGAGGTTGCGCCTGATCAGGGCGGAGAGGTCGGGGTCGCGCCCCATGAAGCGCCTGAACAGCACCTCGGCGTCCTCGCTGTCCCCCGCCTCGAGGACGGCGCGGGCGAAGTCGCGGCCGGTGTCGGGGTTGAAGATCCCCTCGGCCTGGAAGCGGCTGAAGGCGTCGGCGTCGAGGACCTCGGCCCACTTGTAGGAGTAGTAGCCGGCCGCGTAGCCGCCCGCGAACACGTGCGTGAACGCCGGCATGCGACGGGCCTGCGTGAAGTCGGGACCGATGGCGAGGGGCTCCATCACGCGCTGCGCCACGGCCACGGGGTCCTCGTCCGAGGCGGGGTCGTACCTGACGTGCAGGGCCAGGTCGGCGGTGCCGAACGAGAGCTGGCGCATCTGCGCCGTTGCCTCGAGGAACGTGCGGCTGGCCTTGAGCCGCGCGAACAGCTCGTCCGGGATCGGCTCGCCGGTCTGGTGGTGCCGTGCGAAGAGGTCTAGCGCCTCCTTCTCCCAGCACCAGTTCTCCATGATCTGGCTCGGCAGCTCGATGAAGTCCCAGGCCACGGCCATGCCGCTGCGCGACCTGAGGGGCACGCGCGACATGACGTGGTGCAGCAGGTGGCCGAACTCGTGGAAGACGGTCGTGACCTCGTCGTGGGTGAGGAGCGGCTCGCCCGTCCCGTCGGGCGGCGTGAAGTTCGCGCCGATCACGCCGACGTGGGGCTCGAACCCGCCCCCGTCCGAGGGCCCGCCGGTGATCAGCGGGTTCATCCAGGCGCCGGCGCGCTTCGAGGCGCGGGGGAAGAAGTCGGCGTAGAGGGACCCGAGGTAGGTGCCGTCCTCGTGGTGCAGGTCGTAGGCGCGCACGTCCGGGTGCCAGGTGGGGGCGTCCCCGGCCTCCTCCACCCCGACGCCGAAGAGGCGTTCCACCAGCCGGAACAGCCCGTCCAGCACGGCGCTCAAGGGGAAGTAGGGCCTGAGCGCCTCGTCGTCGAAATCGAACCTGGCCGCCCGCATGCGCTCGGCGACGTAGCTGAGGTCCCACGGACGCAGCTCGGGCAGGCCGAGCTCCTCGCGTGCGAAGCGCTCGAGCTCCCGCCGCTCGACCTCGAAGTAGGGCCGCGTGCGCGCCGCCAGCTCCTCCTCGAAGGCGTAGGCCCTGGCGCCGGTCCTGACCATGCGGTCCTCGAGCACCAGGTCGGCGTAGTCGGCGTAGCCGAGGAGGTTCGCCAGCTCGCGGCGCAGGGCGAGGATCTCCCTCAGCAGCGGCCTGTTGTCGTGCTCGCCGCCGGACGCGATCGAGTAGTAGGCCCCGAAGAGCTCGCGCCGCAGCTCGCGGTCCGCGGCGTGCTTCATGAAGGGCACGTAGGAGGGCGCCTGCAGGCAGAAGCGGTAGGCGCCCTCGGCGTGGCCGTGGGCCCGAGCGTCGGCGGCGGCGCGGCGCTTCACGCCCTCGGGCAGCCCGGCCAGCCGCGACTCGTCGCGCACGACCAGCTCGTAGGCGTTCGTGGCGTCGAGGACGTTCTCGGCGAAGCGCGTGCTGAGCTGCGCCAGCTCGACCTTCACGGCCTCGGCGCGCCTGCGCTTCTCGTCGGGCAGGTCGGCGCCGGCGCGCCTGAACTCCTCGACGGTCTTGCGCAGGTCGCGCGCGCGCAGCGGGTCGAGGCGCGCGGCGTCGTCCGAGGACGCGTAGCGCTCGACCACGCCCCACAGCTCGAGGTCCGTCGTCAGCCCCTCCACGAACGCCGTGTACTCGGGCAGGACCTCGTTGAAGGCCGCGCGCGACGCGGGCGAGTTCATCGTGTCGTTGAGGTGCCTGACGAGCCCGAAGACGCGGACCGGCCACTCGACGAGGCGCGAGAGGCGTCCGATCACGGCGTCGTAGGTCGGTTCCGTGGGCCCGCGCTTGAGGTCCTCGAGCTCCGCGGCGGCCCAGGCGAGGGCGGAGCGGACCGCGGGCGCGTAGTGCGCGACCTCGATGCGGTCGAAGGGCACGCGGTGTCCGCGGCTCAGCAGCGGGTTCGAGGAGGCGTCCGCCTCCGCTTGGCGTCGTACTGTCATGGCTCTCCTAGGCGCGCCGCCTGCGGCGCGGCAACGGGCCGATCATAGCCGGCCGACCGGCCGTCGCCTGCAGCGCGACGCGCGGCGGTGCCGGCCGAGGCCCCTCAGGCGACGACGGGCACGTACTCGGCCGGGACGGGCTGGCTGAACAGGTAGCCCTGGCCCTCGTCGCAGCGCAGGCTGCGCAGCAGGGCGTTCTGCGCGCGCGTCTCCACGCCCTCGGCCGTGACGCGCAGCCTCAGGCTCTTGCCGATGCCGATGATCGCGCGGAGCAGGTCGACGTCCTCGCCCGGCGCCTGGTCGCCGAGCTTGGCGACGAAGCTACGGTCGATCTTCAGGCCGTCGAGGGGCAGCTCACGGAGGTGCTGCAGCGACGCCTGGGCCACCCCGAAGTCGTCGAGTGCCACGCGCACGCCCATCTCCCGCAACCCGCCGAGGCGCTCGACGTTCGCCTCGAGCGTCGCCAGCGCCGTCCTCTCGCTGACCTCGATCTCGAGCAGCGCCGGGTGCAGGTCGTGCCTCTGCAGCGCCGCCTTGACGGTGGCGGCCAGGTCGTGCCGCTCCAGCGCCTGCGGGCTGATGTTCACGGCCACGCGGCGCGGCACGCGCTCGTCCTGCCAGCGCTTGGCCTGGCGGCAGGCGCGCTCGAGCACCCACTCGAAGAGCGCCTGGCCGAGCTGGACCTCCTCGACGAGCGGCAGGAAGTCGGCCGGCTTGACGAGCCCGCGCTCGGGGTGGAGCCAGCGCACCAGCGCCTCGACGCTGTCGATGGAGCCCGTCGCGAGGTCGATGCGCGGCTGGTAGTGCAGGACGAGCTGGTCGGCGGCCAGAGCCTCCCTCAGCTCGGCCTCGGTCCGCACCCTGTCGGACATGAGCAGGTCGACCTCGTCGCCCGCGAACCGGTACGAGCCGCGCCGCGTCTCCTTGGCCCGCCGCAGGGCCTCCGTCGCCCTCTCGATCATCGCCGACGCCGAGCGGGCACGGCCCTCGGCCGCGTGCGGGACGCCGGGGTCGGGGTAGACGTCGACGCCCATGCTGGCGGCCAGGCGCAGGCTCAGCGAGCCGTCGAGGAAGGGCTCCTCTACCGCCGCCAAGGCCTTCCGCAGCGCCGGCAGCACGGCGAAGGGGTGCGGCAGGTCGGAGAGGAGCAGCGCGAAGCTGTCGCCGCCCCAGCGCGCCAGGGTGTCGGTCCGGCGCAGGGTGCGCTTGAGCCGGCGCGACAGCTCGAGCAGCAGGCGGTCGCCGCGGCGCCGGCTGAACGTCTGGTTGATGAAGCGGAAGTGGTCGAGGTCGAGGATCGCCAGCGCCAGGTACTGTTCGTTGCGCCGCGCCTGTAGCTGCCCCTGCTGGACCCTGTCCTCGAGGAGGTAGTGGTTCGGCAGGCCGGTCAGCGGGTCGACGT
Source organism: Trueperaceae bacterium (assembly GCA_036381035.1). Lineage (NCBI taxonomy): Bacteria > Thermotogati > Deinococcota > Deinococci > Trueperales > Trueperaceae > Trueperaceae bacterium. The sequence continues at coordinate 20,624 of DASVDQ010000007.1, forward strand.
GGGCCAGGCGCCACATCTCCGACGCGCCCCGCTTGGCCCGCGTGACGTCCTGGGCCACGCCGTAGACGGCGGTGATGCCCGCCTCCTCGCTGCGCCACCGCCTCACGGCGAAGTCCTCGACCCACACGACGGCGCCGCCGCTCGTGACCAGGCGGTACTGGTCGATGCGCCGCTCCTGCCGCCTCAACGCCGCGAGGCGCTCGGCGAAGCGGGCCCTGTCCTCCTCGTGGACGAAGCGCGCGAAGCCGGAGGCGACGAGGTCGCCGACCTCGTAGCCGGTGACGATGCCGAAGCTGTCAGACGCCCACGGGACCTCGACCGTGCCGTCGTCGCGCACCAGCAGCGCGTAGTGGAAGAAGCGCCCGTCGCCCTCGAGCGTGGCGTTCAGCTCGCGCGCCACCTCCTGCGCGGCGGCGGCGTGGACCCTGTCGGTGACGTCGCTGACGAGCGTGACGACGAAGGCCACGGCTCCGGCGGCGTCCTTGATCGGGTAGAGGCGCTGCTCGGCGTAGAACAGGCCGCCGTCGGCGCGGTAGGCGCGCACGACGGCCGAGGACGCCCTGCCCCCGAGCGCGGCGGCCCTCGCCGCGGCGGCGGCGGGCTGGTCGGTGTCGTCGCGCATCAGGAAGCCGACGTCCCTGCCCAGCAGGTCGGGTGCGGCGTAGCGCGTGAGCGCCTCGAACTCGGGGCTCGCGTGGACAATCGGGTTGCCCACCTGCCGTACGTCGGAGACGACGAAGCTCTCGCCGTCGAAGAGCCTCCTGGCCGCCGCCTGCAGGTCGTCTCCCACCACCGCCATGCCCTCCAGGGCGGCGTGCTCGCTGCGGTCGTCCCCCACGGGGTGCATCTCGTCCCTCCGTCCTCTTCCTGAGGACGGAAGCTAACACGGCGCTCACGAGTCTCATATGACAAATGCCAATCCCGGCCACTTTCCGGCGCGTCCCGGACGCCACGCCATGCCGGCCGCGGCGAGAGCGCGCCAGGCGACGGCGTTCGTGCGGTACCCGCGAAGGCCGTGGTGCGCCGCCGGCCGCGCTGCGGCCGGCGGCGATGCGGCTCATGAGTTCGCCCCGCCTAAACGTGAGTAGGGAGCCGGTGGGCCGGAGGTAGGGGGGCTCGGCGTGTGACGACCTTGGCAAGCGACGCCGACGCGGTCCGCGGGCGCGACGACCTCGGCACGCGACGCCGACGCGGGCCGGGGCGCTACGGCGCCGGCCGGAGGGACCTCACGCCGGCGTGACGACGCCGAGCACGAGGGCGGCCAGGCCGCTGGACAGGCCCACCTCGGAGTCGCCGCCGCGCCGCTCGACGCGCACCTTGACGAGGCGGCCGCCCGGCTCGCGCCCGACGACCGTGAGGCGCCGCCCCGGCTCGATGCCGAGCCCGAACAGGTAGGCCAGCACGTCGCCGTCCTGGGTCAGCACGCGGTGGGCGACGAACCTCTCGCCCTCCCGCGCCTCCGAGAGCGGGGTGTCTGGCCCCTCGGGCAGGCTGCCGTCGCGGCGCGGGATCGGGTCGCCGTGCGGGTCGAACGCCGGGTCGCCGATGTGCTGGGCCAGGCGCTCGGTGAACTCGTCGGACACCACGTGCTCGAGCCGCTCGGCCTCCTCGTGCACCTCGTCCCAGCCGAAGCCCAGTTCGCCGATCATGAACGTCTCGAGCAGGCGGTGGCGGCGCAGCAGTCGCATCGCCTCGCGCCGGCCGTGCTCCGTCAGCTCGGCGCCCTTGTAGGGCCGGTAGAGCACCAGTCCCTGCGACCTGAGGCGGGCCAGCATGCCCGTGACCGAGGGCGCCGTGACGCCCAGCGCTCTGGCGATGTCGCCCGTGGCGGCGGCGCCGTCGCCGGCGAGCTGCCAGATCGCCTTGAGGTAGTCGCCGACGGCGCTCGACAGGCCGTGCTCGGCGGCGTCGGCGTGGGCGGCGGCCTGGTCCGCGCCCTTGTTAGCCATGCCTAAAACGATAGCGCCGCCGCGGGGTGCGGGCAAGCGCGAGTGGCCGGGCCGACCCGGGCGGCGGGCGGACCGGCGGTATCATGGTCGCGTCATGAGCGACCGCACCCGCAGACCCGAGAAGCGCTACGACGTCGTGATCGTGGGCGGCGGCCCGGCCGGCCTGACGGCCGGCATCTACTCCGGGCGCGCCCAGCTGGCCACGGCGATCGTCGAGCGCGCCGTCCCCGGCGGGCAGATCGCACAGACCGAGGAGGTCGAGAACTACCCGGGCTTCCCCGAAGGCATCACCGGACCGGAGCTCTCCCAGCGCTTCCTGCAGCAGGCCCAGCGCTTCGGCGCCGAGCTGATAGCCGACGAGGTCACGGCCGTCGAGCCGGTGGCGGGCGGCGGCTTCTGGGTGCGCGGCCGAGCGGCCGACTACCACGCCGGCGCCGTGATCGTGGCGGCCGGGGCGAACCCGCGCCTGCTGGGCGTCCCGGGCGAGAGCGAGTACTACGGCCGCGGGGTGTCGACCTGCGCCACCTGCGACGGCTTCTTCTACCGGGGCAAGAACGTCGTGGTCGTGGGCGGCGGCGACGCCGCCGTCGAGGAGGGCCTGTTCCTCACGCGCTTCGCCGACACCGTGACGATCGTCCACCGACGCGACGAGCTCAGGGCCAACAAGCACGCCCAGGAGCGGGCCTTCGCCAACCCGAAGGTGCGGTTCGTGTGGAACACCGTCGTCACCGAGGTCCTCGGGGAGGACGGCGTCGTGACGGGCGTGCGGACCAGGCACGTCGAGACCGGCGAGGAGGGCGTGATCCCCGCCGACGGCCTGTTCGTCTACATCGGCCACGAGCCGAACACCGACTACCTGCGCGGCACCGTCAAGCTGCGCGAGAGCGGCTACGTGGACGTGCGCGACGAGGTCTTCACCGACGTGCCGGGTCTGTTCGCCGCCGGCGACGTGGCCGACGAGGTCTACCGCCAGCTCGGCACCTCCGTCGGCGCCGGCACACGCGCCGCCATGGCCGCCGAGCGCTACCTCGCCGAGACCGGCTGGCAGGCGCTGGGGCCGTCGCGCCCCGCCGAGGGCGAGGCCAAGGCGGACGAGGCGCCGACGGCGCCCCTCTACCTCTGAAGCGCTGACCCGAGCCCCGGACGGGGACGGCCGCGTCGCCTCCGACCGGTCCGTGGCGCCGGCCAGGTCGCAGCCGGGGGACGCGCGTTGCCGACCGGACGCTCACCGCGGCACGAAGCCGTAGACGAGGACCGTGTCCCCCGCCGACGCGACGAGGTGCTCGCCGTCGGTCCACAGCGGCGTGCCCAGCACGGCCCGCCAGCGCGAGCCGGAGGCCTCGAGCAGGCTGAACGCCTCGTCGGCGACGGCCACGAAGCCCTCGCCCTCGACCGAGGCGGGCGGCGCGGCGCGCAGGTCGCCGACGCGCACGGCACCCTCGGGCGGCGCCGGCAGGTCCTCCGGCGCGGTGCCCAGGTACTCGAGCGGGCCGAACTCCCCCATGCCGGCGGCGGGGAGGCCCAAGCCGAGCAGCCTGACGCCGTCCGGCTCCTGCGGCGCCTCCTGCTCGACGACGATGAGCCGGGGCGCGGCCTCGGGCGACGGACGGTACTCTGCAGCCTCCACGGCCGTCACGTCCACGCCCAGGCGCTCGGCCAGCAGCCTTAGCAGCGAGGCGCGGAAGCCCTCGTTCACCGCCTCCGGCTCCTCCCGCCACGTCGGGGGGAACAGCAGGGTCTCGCGCACCCACAGGCGCGCGCCCTCGCGCTCGCCCAGCAGGTAGGCGTCGAAGCGCTCGACGGCGGCGCCGCTCACCAGGACGTACTCCGCCGGGCCCTCCTCGTCCGGCAGGCGCAGCGCCAGGCCGTCCTCCCAGGGGTAGACGACGGCGTCGTCGGGGGCGGCGACCTCGAGGAGCAGCGAGGGCGCCAGCGGCGTGATGCCGGGCGGTATGCCCTCGGCCAGCGCGGGCACGGGCTGGCCGCCCGCCACGGCCGGCATCGCCTCGGCGTAGAGCAGCGCGGCCGCGCGGTTCGCGAAGGCGCCGACCCTGACCCTGAAGACGTCGCCCTGGGCGCTCGTCGAGCGCACGACGTAGGCCGGGTAGCCCTGCCTCAGGAGGTCCGTCTGCACCGACAGGGCCGCCTCGCGGTCGGAGAGGGCGACGACCTGCACGGTGTAGGCGATGCTCTGGGCGAACGCCCACGGCGAGCCCCCGACCGTGGCGGCCGCGAGCAGCGTGATCGCGAGCCTGCGGGCCCGCGGGCCCACCTAGAAGTCCTTGCGCTCGAACAGCACTACCGCCACCGCCGCGAACAGCGCGGCGTAGACCAGTATGAGCGCGACGACCCAGGTGACGTCGGCGAGCGGGGAGGCGTAGGCGTTGAGCTGTGTGGTGAGCAGGTACGGCTCCACGCGCGGGAACACGACCAAGAGTTGCATGAAGATGAGCGTGGAGAGCGTCGCCAGGGCACCTCCCGCCGCGTTCATGAACAGCACCGTGAACAGCACGGCCAGCATGCCGATAGGCACCAGCGCCAGCCCGGCCACGGCGTAGCCCCTCACGAGCTCGGCCAGGGCGGCCCCGGCCGTCATCGTGCCGGTGCCGGCGAGGCCGGCGGGCCCGAGGCCGGTGCCCCCCACGAAGCTGCCGAAGCCGTAGGGGATCCCGAACAGCAGCGAGGCCGCGAGGAACACCGCCATGACCACGAACGGGTAGACGGCCACGACGACCAGCTTCGCGGCCAGCCACTGCGGGCGGGTCACGGGCCTGAGCAGGACCGTGGGCAGGGTGCCGTGCGCCAGCTCGACGCCGAGCAGCTCGGCGGCCGTGATGGCCACGAGCAGCGGCAGCAGGAACTGCATGCTCGAGAGCAGCGACAGCGCCGGCACCTGGTAGCCAGAGACCAGGAAGAAGCCGTAGACCTCGAAGATGCCGGGAGCGTAGGCCCACAGCAGCGGGAAGACGACGAGCAGGGCCAGGCCGAACCTGACGCTGGCGAGCCGGAACAGCTTGGCGAGCTCCATGCGCAGCAGGGTGCTCACAGCTCGCCCCCGCCCTTCGTCGGCCGCCTGGTGCCCGGCAGGGTGCCGTCTGGCCGGGCGGCGTGGAACGTGCCCGTGCGCCGCGCCCGCTCGCCCGAGACGCGGTCGCGGTAGTAGGCGCGCAGGTCGAAGATGTCGCGGCTCATCTCGAGGACCCCGATGTCGGCCCCGGCCAGCGCCACGGAGACGCGGCCGATGGCGTCCGGCGAGGTGGGGATGAACACGACCTCGTCGCCGCGCACGGCCACGTGCCGGACGAAGGGGGCCGTCTCGAGCAGCGCCTTCGCCTGCGCCGGCTCCGTCACGCGGGCCCGGTAGCGCTCGCGCCTGTCGAAGAGGTTCACCTCGTCTATCAGCGCGCCCTCCTCGAGGATCGCCACGCGGGTGCAGTAGGCGACGACCTCGTCGAGGTGGTGCGTCGAGAGGAGCACCGCCGTGCCGTCCTGCGCCGCCTGCTGCAGCACCGAGTGCACCAGGTGCAGCGACAACGGGTCCATGCCGCTGGCGGGCTCGTCGAGGATCAGCACCTGAGGCCTGGTCAGGAGGGCTGCCGCCACGCCGAGGCGCTGCCGCATGCCGAGGCTGTAGACCCCGACCTTCCTGTCGGCGGCGTGCGTCAGCTCCATGAGGGCCAGCACCTCGTCGATGCGCGAGGGCTCGACGCCGCCGGCGAGCTCGGCGTGGAGCCTGAGGTTCGCGCGTCCCGTCAGGAACGGGTAGAACGCGGCGGGCGCCTCCACGACGGCGCCGAGCGAGCGGCGGACCTCGGGGTGCTGGTGCGGGTCCCGGCCCAGCAGGCGGACCTCGCCCGACGTGGGGAACGCCAGGCCGGACACGAGGCGTATGACCGTCGTCTTGCCGGCTCCGTTGGGCCCGACGAGCGCGTAGACCTCGCCCGGGTTCACCCGGAAGCTGAGGTCCCTGACCACCGGCCTGCCGCCGTAGGACTTCGTTAGGTGCGTCGACTCGATCGCTGGCGTTGACACGGGGAGCTCCTGCGGGCAGTCTACGGACGCCGCGGCGGCGCGGGCGATAACATTCTCCACCCGCCGCCGCGGCGAGGCCCGGTCGACGGCCCCGGCGGGCCGGGCGGCGGGTGCGCGGCCCGCCCCCCGCCGGCTCCTCAGTCGACGGCCTCGGCGGCGCCCAGCTCGTGGCGCTGCAGCTCGAGCAGGGCGTCGAGCACGTGGTCCACGCACCGCTCCACGGCGGTCTCGAAGTCGGTGGCGTCGACGACGAGCACGCCCTCGGCCTCGCTGCGCTCCAGCAGGTAGTCGTGCAGCACCCTGATCTCGTCGAAGTGGTCGAGGTACGGCCGCGCCAGCCTGCTGCCCGTGCGCACCTCGCGCACCGCGAAGTGCTTGCGGTGGTCGTCGACGTCGTCCACGAACAGCATCGCGCGCAGGATCGTGGCGCCGACCACGCGCTTCTCCGCCACGGTGCCCGGCACCAGGTGCACGCCCTCGATCACCAGCGAGGTGTCCTCCGCCACGGAGCGCTCGACGATCGCGGTGATCGCGGGGTCGAGCTGGCGCACCTGGGCGAGGAACCCGCGCAGGACCGCGTTGCGCTCCGGCTCGGCGCTGGCCTGCTCCTCGGGCAGCAGCTCGGCGCGCCAGGCCGTGAAGCTGGAGGCGTGCAGCGTGGGGCTGAGCTCCGGCCCGATCAGCGAGCGCAGCGCCTGCCTGACGATGTCGGTGGAGACCACGCGCGGTATGCCGAGGCGGTAGGCGACCTCGGCGGCGATCGCCGACTTGCCCACGCCCGGCGCGCCGCCGATGAGCAGCATCACCGGCCGCTCGCGCTCGTGCATCTGGCGCATGATCAGGTAGCGCCTGGCGTACTCATCGCCCGCCTCCAGGCGCAGCAGCAGCGCCACCTGCTCCAGCACCTCCGCCGTGCCCACGACGTCGTGTCCGCGGGCGTAGAGCTCCTGCTCGACGCGCTTGGCGAGGTTGTGCGAGAAGTCGGGCCCGAGGCCGATGCCCATCAGCGAGCGCGCCAGGATCCCGCGGCTGAACGGGAACTGGATGCCGTCCTTGGCCTTGACGCGGATCTCGAACGGCCGGTGCGTCTGCGCCTCGTAGCGCAGCCGAGCCGCGCGCCCGTGACGCGCCTCCACGGTCGAGGCGACGCGCCTGGCGAGGTCGACGCGCGAGAGGCGCTCGATGCCCTCGGTCCTGATGCCCTGCTCCACCTGCCGCGTGACGGCGTGGGCGTCCTTGAAGGGCAGGCCGAGCTTCTCGAGCGAGGCCATGAGCGTGCGCCGCGAGAAGCGCATCGGCTCGTCGCCGTCCGTGGTGACGAGCAGCGGCACGAACGGGGGCGTCTGGCGCAGCAGGCGCTCGGCGGCGCCCGGGCCGGCGCGCTCGCCGGCGGCGTCGGCCAGGAGCCTGAGCAGCTCGGTCAGCTCGATGCGCCTGACCCGCGACTCCCTGATGCCCTTCTCGAACTCCTGCACGATCGCCACGGCGTCGTCGGTGGGCACGCCGGCGCTCTGCAGCGCCTCGATGCACGTGCCGCCGGAGTACGGGTAGGTCTCGGCGCCCCGCACCACCTTCAGGTCGCGTGCGGTGAGCCCGGCCATCAGGCGGCGAACGGGTCCTCGTCGTGGCGACCGTCGATCACGTCGAAGAGGTTCCTGATCACGTTGCCGGTGAAGCCCCAGATCTCCCTGTCCCGCCAGCGGTAGAAGAAGATCCGTCGCCTCGTCTCTGGCCTGAGCTCGCGCACCTCGCTGCGGGGCGTGACGGCGCGGAGCTCGTCGAGCGGCACGAGGAACGCCTCGGCGACCTCGCGCGGGTCGGGGCGCAGCGTCTGCGGCCACGCCACGCGGGCCACCACCGGCCTGGCCACGTACCCGGCCGGCGAGGGGTGGTCCGAGAGCTCGCCGAGCACGGCGTCGCGGGTCACCTCCAGGCCCACCTCCTCGCGCGTCTCGCGCAGGGCGGCGTCGACGCTGTCCTCGCCCGGCTCCAGGCGGCCGCCCGGCAGCGCCACCTGGCCGGCGTGGCTGCGCAGCGTCGCGGCCCGCACCGTCAGCAGGAGGCTGAGGGCGCCGGACGCCTCGACGAGCGGCAAGAGCACGGCCGCGCGGCGGAACCCGGGGATGTCCAGCGCCCTGGGCGTGGCGGCGGCGAGGGCGCGGCTCACGACCTCCAGGGTCACGCCGGAGCGCGTCACCTGCGGCATGGCGCACATGCTAGCCCCAAGCCGCGGCGTTCCTCGTAGGAACGCACCTCGGCGCCGCCGCGACGGCCCGCTCGTTCGCGCGCGGCGGTCGCGCGAGCCAACGCGCGCGGGCGCCTCTCTCCCGGACGCTGCCCGCCGCGCGCTGGCCTCGGCCGCTTCAGCGCCCGCCGGCCGTGGGCCTCACGAAGCCCCACATGCGCCCGGTCTGGCCCCGGTCGCGTCGGTGCGAGAAGAAGACGTCGGGCTCGCAGTGCGTGCAGCGCCCCAGCGACCCCACGTGCTCCGGCCTCACGCCGGCCTCGGCGAGCGCGTGCAGGACCGCGGCGTGGACGTCGAGCAGCACGCGGTCGCCGCCCGGCGAGAGGTCGGCCAGGTCGTCGGGCGGCTCCCCGTCCGCGACGACCGCGGCCGGGAACCCCGCCGCCAGGAACTCCTCCCCCACCGACCTTTCGACCTGGTAGCAGCGCCCGCCCACGCCCTGGCCGATGGCCACGCGCAGGTCGCCGGGGTCGCTGCCGTACTCGCGCGCCATGGCCGCTACGACGAGGGCGGGCAGGCGCCGCAGCGCCCCGCGCCAGCCGCAGTGGGCGGCGCCGGCCGCGCCGGTGACGGGGTCGTGGAGGAGCACGGGGTAGCAGTCGGCGGCGCTGACCACCAGCAGGTGGTCGGGGTCGTCGCTCACGGAGGCGTCGGCCCGCTCCTCGAACCAGCCGGGCATGGCCACCATCACGCGCGCGCCGTGCACCTGGTGGTAGCCGCACACCTGCTCGCGGCGCACGCCCAGCGCGCCCAGCAGCAGGTCGCGGTTCGCCTCGACCCTGGCGCGGTCGTCGCCCGAGGAGAGGCCGAGGTTCAGCGACGCGTACGGCCCCTCGCTCACGCCGCCCTGACGCGTCGTGAAGCCGTGCGGGGCGGTGAAGCCAGGCAGCGTGAGGTAGGGGACCGCGGCGGTCATCAGTAGTCGCGCTCCGTGACCTCAAGGCCGGCCGCGCGCGCCAGCCACTCCGCGACCTCGTGGACGGCGCCGCGCACGGCGGGCGTGACCACGGGGTCCCCGAACGTCTCGAGCCTGACGATCACCTCGTCCTCCCGGCGCTGCTGCACGAGGACGAGGAGCTGCTGCCTGATGTCGGGCTCGTCGACCGTGGCCCGCACCAGCCAGCGACGCCCCCGGTCCTCGCCCCCCGGCATGACGGTCGCGGCCTCGTGGAGGATCACGTGGCCGCCGCCGTGCCGCGCGACGGTCTTGCTGAGCTCGGCGGACGCCGGGAGCGTCCCCTTGAGGAGTGCATGTGGCATGTCCTTCGGCCTCTCGAGGTGGGAGAAGGCGGGCGCGGGCGCGCCGTTGCGCCTGAACACGACGTAGTGGAGCGGCTTGCCCTGCGCGCGCCACTTCAGCGCGTACTTCGTCTCGAACACGGCGGGAGGCGGCTCCGGGCGCAGCTCCTCGTAGAGGCCCGTGGCCGCGGCGCTCTCGCGCGCGAACTCCAGGTAGCCCTCGTGGTCCGTGGCCAGGCGCACCTCGCCGCGCCCCTCCAGCCTGTCGGCGGCCAGCTCGAGGAACGCTGGCCTCATGAGGCGGTTCTTCTCGTGGCGGGCCTTCGGCCACGGGTCGGGGAAGTTCACGACGATCGACGCGATGCTGCCGCGGTCGAAGAGGTGCCTTACCGCGAACTCGGCGCCCACCTTCGCGATCCTCACGTTCGCGACGCCGTGGCGCGCGACGTTGCGCAGCGCCCGCTGGACGCTGCCGCTCGAGACCTCGAGCCCCACGAAGCGCGCGCCCGGCTCGGCCAGCGCCCGACGGACCGTGAAGCGCCCGTCGCCGAAGCCCACCTCCACGTGCAGCGGCCCGTCCTCCGCGAAGACGGCGTCCCAGTCGACGGGGAACGGCCCGGAGCGCCACGGCAGGAGGACGCGGGGGGCGCCCGCCGCCGCGGTCCCGCCCGGCTCGCGCCCCAGGGCCTCGGTCCCCGCGCTCACGCTGCCACCGACCCCGCGGCTGACCCCATCATCCGTCCGCCACGTACGGCCTGACCAGCAGGGCCTCGTTCGCCACGATGTCGGCGCGGAGGAAGGCGTCGCGCGACAGCTCGAGGAACGGCCCCGCGCCCTCGAGGAGCTGCAGGTCGAAGACGAGCACCGTGCCGTCCTCGCGGCGGCAGGCGACCTGCCGCACCGGCCGCTCCAGGGCCCTCTCCCACGCCGCGACGATGTTCACGTCCACACCCGCGGCGCCGGGAGCGATGGGCAGCTGGGTCAGCCGCGCCACGAGCCGCGCCGTGCGCGGACGCTTGCTCTGCAGCTTGAGCACGCCGGTCTTCACCAGGCGCTGCATGACGACCAGCGCGCGCTGCTCGTCGAGCCCGGCCTGCGCGGCGATGCGCGTGACGGTGCGGGTGCCGTCGGCGTTGTCGACCAGCGCCCGCTCCTCCGGGGTCAGGGAGACGCCGCCCGTGCGCAGCATCTCCTCGGCCATCGTCGCGCGCATGGGCACGGCGTCCCGGCTCAGGCGGGGCTCGCCCGGCTCCTCGGACGAGGTCCCGCGCCTGGCCTCGTCGAGGCGGCGCATCGCCTCGAGCACGAGGTTCTCCGTGCTCGTCGTGATCGTCTGCTCGGTCGCGGGCATGCCGATGCGGAACTCGAAGGTGCCCCGCTCGTCGGCGAAGAGCGCGTAGACGGCCTCCTCTCCCACCAGGCCGGCGAAGTCGGCGTGGACCGCCGCGCCCTTCTCGAAGTAGACGCGCGCCCGCCCCCGCGGGTGGTCGATGGTCAGCCGGCCAGAGCGACGCGCCGACGCGAGGAGCTGGAACAGGTCGACGAGGGAGAACAGGCCCAGGGTCCCCGTCACGCCCCGAATCGTATCGCGGCGCCCGCCCCCGGCGGCGCGCCCCGCGTCGGGAGCGCGATAGGCCGCCGGTATACTGCCTCGGTGCCCAAGCGCCTGGCCCGATCGCTGCTGCGTGAGACCGCGGGCCTCTACCTCTTGGGCGTCGCGGCGATCTGCCTGCTGCAGAGCGTCGACATGCTCTCCGTGCTGGCGCGCTTCCTGGTGCAGAACCAGGCGACGCTCGCCGACACCGGCCGCCTGCTCCTCTACAAGCTGCCCTGGTTCCTCCACCTCGGCCTGCCCGTGGCCGTCGTCTTCGCCGTGCTGCTGGCCTGCGGGCGCATGGCGAAGGACTCCGAGCTGAAGGCCGCCTACTCCTCTGGCATCGCGCCCCGCACGCTGTTCTGGCCGCTGGCGGCGTTCGGCCTCGCCGTGGGCGCCGTCAGCCTCGTCAACAACGGCTTCCTCGAGGCCCGCGCCGAGGCCGCCTACCAGGCGAAGGTCGACGAGTACCTCTACGTCAGGCCGCCCTCCGAGCTGCAGGTGAACGCCGCCTACGCCTACGAGGGCGGCGTCTTCTACGCGTCGCGCATGCGCTCGACGCCGGAGGACCCGAGCGTCGCCCGGCTCTCCGGCGTCCTCGTCGTGCGGCCGGACGGCACCGTCCTCACGGCGCTCGACGGCGAGTGGGACTCCCGCGAGCGCGTCTGGCGGCTGTTCGCCGCCGAGCGCACGCCGCCGGGCGGACGACCGGAGGGCGCCGGCTCGGTGACGGTGCCCTTCGCCCTGGAGGCGACCCCGGCGCAGACGCTCACGAGGCCGGCGGAGCTGCCGCTCGACCAGCTCGTGGCGCGCATGCGCACCGTCGCCGCGGCCGGCGGCGACACGCGCGAGCTGCGCTACGACCTGCACCGTCGCCTGGCCGACGCCCTCAGCGCGCCGATCTTCGCCGCCTTCGCCGCGGCGATCGCGCTGCGCGTGCGCGGGCGCGAGGCCGGCTTCGCCTGGACGATCGTGCTCATGGTCCTGTTCTGGGCCACGTGGGTACTCTCCGGCGACCTCTTCACGTCGGGGGCGCTGGGCCCCGTCGTGGCGGCCTGGCTGACGCCCGCGGCGGCCGGCGCCGGCGCGGCGCTCGTGGCGGCGAGGACGCTGCCCGGATGAACCGCTTCTCCCGCTACCTGCTCCGCGAGGTCATGCCGCTCTTCGTCGCCGCCCTCGTGGCGCTGCTCCTGCTCCTGATGCTGGCCGCCCTGCTCGGCGTTCTCGCCGACGCGCTGGCGCGCGGCGTGCCGCCCGGGCTGGTGGCGCGCTACATGCTCCTCAAGCTGCCCGCCGCCGTCGGTCCCGGCCTGCCCCTGGCGCTGCTCTTCGCGGCCCTCGTCGCCCTCACGCGGCTCGGGCAGGACGGCGAGGTGAAGGCGGCCCTGCTGCTGGGCATCGGCCCGCAGCGCTTCGCCTTCCCCGTCCTGGCGCTGGGCCTGGTCGTGAGCGCCGCCGCCTTCCTCAACAACGAGCTCGTCGTGCCCCGCAGCGAGCGCCTGGCGGGCGAGGTCGAGCGCGACATCCTGCTCCTCTCGCCCGAGACGGTCCTCGTCGAGGGCGCGTTCTTCACCGACGCGCTGGGCCGCAGCATCTTCATCGGCGCCATCGAGCCGGGCGGGCGGTTCGAGGACGTCACCGTCATCACCCCCGGCACCAGCCGCGGCCCGCGCGAGCTGATCAGGGCCGAGCTGGGCCGGGCCCGCCCCGACGAGGGCGTCTGGGAGCTGGAGGGCATCAGGTTCCAGGCGCTGCGGGACTCGGAGCTCACCCTCGACATCGCCGCCGCCGAGGCCGTGCTGCCGGTGCGGGGCCTCACGGCGCGCAGCAGCGCCGTCAGCGACCTCGTCTACCTGCCGCTGGGGGAGCTCGTCGCGCGCATCCGCGCCGCCGGTGACGCCGAGGCGCCCGCGGAGCGCACCGCCCTGCAGCGCAAGTTCGCCGAGCCCCTGGCGGCCACGGCCTTCGCGCTGTTCGCCGTCGCGCTCGGCCTCTACACGTTCCGCAGCGGCGCGAACATCGGCTTCGTGGCGGCGATGCTCCTGACCTTCGTCTACTACGCGACCTGGAGCGTGACGAAGCTGCTGGGGGCGCAGGGCACGATCCCGCCGTGGCTGGCGGCCTGGACGCCCGTCGCGCTCTACGCCGGCGGCGGCCTGATGCTGCTCGCGCTCGCCAGGAGGCGCTGATGCGCGCCCTGGCGCTGCTCCTGCTGGCGCTGTGCGCCGGCTGGGCCGGCGCCGCGCGCATCGTCATCGACGCCGCGCACGACCCGGAGAGCCGCCTCGAGATACGCTCCGTCACGCTGCCGGGCGGCGAGGCGGTGCAGGTCTACGTCCTCACGGGCCGCGGACTGACGGTGCGCATCGACGACGACGTCCTCGTCGCCGACCACGTCGAGTTCGACCTGACGCGGCGCATCGTGCGCGTCGTCGGCCGCGGCTCCTTCACGCGGGGCGCCGAGACGATCGAGGGCGACGACCTCGTCATAGACCTCGGCCGCGAGAGCCTCGAGGGCAGCGACGTGCTCATCGTCACGCCAGAGATCGACGTGAGCGGCGACAGCGCCAGCCGCGTGCCCGGCATGATCGCCATCGCCCTGGGCGAGTTCTCGCCGTGCGGACGCTGCGGGCAGGAGGTCGAGGACTACGGCTTCAGGGCCGAGCGCATCGAGCTCTACCCCGGTGACCGGCTCGTGGCCCACGGCGTCACCGTGCTGATCAGGGAGCGCCCCGCGTTCGCCGTGCCGCTGCTGGTGCTGCCCCTCGGCCCCGAGGACCGGCGTCCCCGCCTGCTCTACGAGACCGGCACGGCGACGTCCCGGGCGCGCATCGAGCTCACCTGGCCGTACGTGGCCGGCCCCGACGCGCGCGGATCCGTGACGCTGCGCTACCACGCCGACGTCGAGCCGGGCGCGTCGCGCCTCGGCGACGCGCTCCTCGGCGGCGCCGTGCGGCGCTCCTACTTCGGCGTGAGGCTCGACCACGCCTTCTACACCGAGCGCGGCGCCGGCGACCTCGTCGTCGACCTCACGCCCGGCTACGTCGAGCCGGACGGCTGGCGCCCGCCGCGCTGGACCGTCACCTTCTCCTACGCCGACGACCCGCTGCTCGGTCCGCCCACGAACGAGGTGCTGCTGCAGCGCGACGACGAGGAGCGCCCGTTCCTCTGGGAGGCGACCCTCAGGTCGCGGCGCGTCGGCTCGGGCGTCGACGCCCTCTTCTCGAGCCAGGTGTTCGTCGACCTCGAGCCCGCCGACGAGGTCGACAGGCCCTCCTACGCCGGCGGGCGCACGCCGCTGCTCACGCCGGCGCGCCTCGAGCTGCGCCCCGAGGTCGCGCCCCTCGAGCTCGGCGCGCTCACCGTCGACGACCTCCTCCTCGACCTCGGCGTGTTCGAGGACCGCAGCAACCCCACGAACCGCTCGGCGGCGCTCACGCCCACGGTCGGCACCGGCAGGGCGCTCGAGTCGCACGCGCTGTCGCTCGGCCCGCTCGACCTGTGGAGCGGCGCGAGCCTGAGCGCCCGCACCGACTTCAGCGGCTACTACTACGGCACCGGCGAGAGGCAGGTGGACTGGCTGACGCGCGCGACCGCCGAGCAGTCGTTCGGCGGCGTCGGCTCGTTGTCGCTGACCTTCACCCGCGACGTCACCGAGGGCGAGACGCCGTTCAGCTTCGACACCCTGGCCTACCGCGCCCGCACCGACCTCCTGGCCGCCCTGCTCCTCGACCCGGCCCCGTGGCTGCGCTTCCAGCAGCGCGGCGGCTACGTCTTCCTCGACGACCGCAACCCCGACTCCGAGGGCTGGGCGCCGCTGGAGACGACGGTGACGCTGCTGGGGAACGTCGACTGGGTGACCCTGACGGCCCGCAACGCCTACGACCTGCAGGACGGCGACCCCGGCGTCATCGACCTAGACCTGGCCCTGCGCTCGCGCGGCACGTTCCGCGCCGGCCTCGAGGTCTCCCACGTCGAGGACCTGAAGGTCACCGAGGACAGGATCACCGGCCTGCCGACCGACGACTCCGAGACGTCGGTGAGGCTCACGGCCGGCGTGCCCGGCGCCTTCGACCTCGAGGTCAGGACGGCCTACCGCTACGCGCCCCCGCCCCCGGAGCCGGGCGAGCCGCCCGACCACTTCGACGACCTCAGCCTCAGCCTCACCATCGGCACGCTGGGGCAGGATGACGGCGTGCCGGGACTATCGCTCGACTACGCACGAGACCTGGACCGCGGCGAGTTGAGCGCTTTCGGCGTCGAGCTCACCGGCCGCGTCGGGCCCGTGAACCTCTACGCGCTCGAGCGCCTCTCCCTGCCCGCCGGAAGGGTGGCGCAGAGCCGGCTGCGGGCCGAGTGGCGCGGGGCCGTGGCCGCCGAGGCCAGGGGGCTCGAGTGGCTGCCGCCCGGCGCGGTCGGCCTGCCGACCCCCGACCCTTACTCCCGCGACCTGGAGTTCGCCGTCGAGGACGCCCCGACCGCCGGCGCGCCCACGTGGCGGGCGGCGTTCTCGACGCGCTTCGACCCCGCGCTCGAGGGCGGCGCGGGCGGCTACAGGGGCTCGACGCTGACGGCGCGGGCCCTCCTCGACTCGCGCGTGATCGGCCCCGCGCGCCTCAGCGTCGACGGCTTCGCCGAGGTCTCCTGGCGCGACTCCCTCCAGCCCGTGACCTACCTGAGGCGCGCGAACCTCCAGTTCGGCGTCGACCTCTACGAGCGCGTGGGGCTGCAGGGCACCGTCGGCTACGCGGCCTCCTTCAGCCAGTCCACGCAGGAGGTGACGAGCGCGCAGCTCACGCTCACCGACGTCGCCCTGGTCGTGAGGCCCCTGGACGAGCTCTACCTCGGCGTCGTGGTGGACGACGTCTGGGACCTCACCGGCAACGACCCCTCCAGGTCCTTCGCGCTCCAGCCGGAGTTCACGGTCGTGTGGAACAGGTGCTGCTGGGCGCTCTACGGCTCCTGGGACAGCGCCACCGGCCAGGTCTCGATCACGCTGACGACGCCCGGCGCCGACCAGGGCCTGCAGCAGGTGTTCGGCACCGGCCTCCTGCTGCCGGGGAGCGAGCCGTGAGGCGGCTGGCGGCGGCGCTGGCCGCAGCGCTGCTGCTCGCCTCGTGCACCGGCACGAGCGAGCCGCGGCCGACGACGCTGCTGGTCGTCGGCGCGGCGCCGGGCGGCGCGCCGCGGCTGCTGCTCGTGGAGGACGTCACCGAGACGGCGCCGCCCGGCGACCCGCGCCTGGTCGTCGTGCCCGGCGGCGCCCGCGACCTGCCCGCGCCGGCGGTGGCGCTCGACTTCGAGGAACGCGGGCTCGACCGGCCCGCCGCGTGGGTGCTGACGCGCGCGGTCGCCGACAGCGGCGGGACGCCGGCGGTCACCGCCTACCTGCAGCGCTTCGAGGTCGCCGACGTCGACCCCACCGACCCGACGGCGTTCGCCGAGGACGCGCCGCGGCGCGTGACGCTCACGGAGCCCGGCGGCTCAGGCGTGCTCGACGGGCGCTCGCCCACCTCCCCGGCGACGTGCCCGACGGCGCTGCAGGTGGACGAGGACGGCACGTTCGCCGTGGTCCTCGACGACCCGCCGCGCTGCGGGAGCGGCGACCATCCGGAGCTGTGGCTGGTGCCGCTGAGGCCCGGCCTCGGCCAGCCGCGCTCGCTGCTCGGCACCCAGGACCTCGCGCCCCTGCCGCCGTACCTCGACCAGCGCTCGTCCGACCAGGTCGTGTACTTCCTGGTGGGGGCGATCGAGCGCACGCACGTCTACGCCCTGCGCGGAGCGGACGACGACGCCGCGCGGCGCCTCGAGGGCGTGAGCCTGCCCGAGCCGGCCACCGACCTCGCCGCCGCGTCCGGCGCGGGCGACCTGCTGCTCGCCCTGGCGCAGGGCGACCTGCTGGCCACGAACCTCGTGGAGCCCGGGCCCGCGCTGCGCACCGACACCGTCGACACCGCCGCCGCGCTGGCGGCCGACCCCACGGGCACCGCCCCGGAGGTGCTGGCGCTGGGGGGCGCGGTCGTGGCGTTCCACGAGGACCCAGAGGACGGCGAGCCGGACACGGCGACCCGGCCGTCCGTGGCCGCGACGATCGACCCGCTCACCCGCTTCGCCTACGCCGTCGGGGAGGGGCGACTGACGGTCCTCGACCTGCTGACGGGCGGCGACACGGACCGGTCGTTCCAGGCCTACACGGAGCCGCTGCCGGAGCTGGAGCTGCCCCGCGGCGCGCCGGCCTCCCTGGTGGGCGCCGACTCCGGTCCCGTGACGGTCATCGGCTGGGTGCGGGCGGCGACGCCTCCGGCGCCGTGAGCCTGGCCAGCGCCTCCTTCGTGCGCTCCAGCGCGCCGGAGGCGACCGCGCGCGAGGCCGTGCGCAGCGCGCTCGCCACGGCCTTCGCGTCCGAGCTGCCGTGGCCGATGAACGCGTAGCCGTCCACGCCCAGCAGCGGCTGGGCGCCGTACTCTGACGGGTCCAGGCGCCTGGCGACCCCGCGCAGGGCCCGCCGCGCCAGCAGCCCGCCGAGCCGCGCCAGCGGGCCGCTCGACAACGCCTCCCTCACCCAGGCGAACAGCTCGCGGGCCTCGCCCTCGGCGAGCTTGAGCATGACGTTGCCGGTGAAGCCGTCGGTCACGAAGACGTCGGTGGTGCCCCTCAGCAGGTCGCGTCCCTCGACGTTGCCGTGGAAGCGTATGCCGGGGGTGGCGGCCAGCAGCTCGTGCGCGGCGCGCGTCAGCTCGTTGCCCTTGTGCGGCTCCTCGCCTATCGACACGAGGCCGACGGTGGGGTCGGCCACGCCCCACACGCTGCTGACGAAGGCGCTGCCGAGGACCGCGAACTGCCGGAGGTACTGCGGCCTGGCGTCGGCGTTCGCGCCCACGTCGAGGAGGGCTGAGAAGCCGGCGCGCGTGGGCACGTTCGCGAGGATCGCGGGGCGGTCGACGCCCGGCAGGCGCCCCAGCACGAGCAGGGCCGCGGCCATCGTCGCCCCCGAGTGGCCCATCGACACCGCGGCGTCGGCGGCGCCGTCCTTCACCAGGCGCATCGCCACCATCACGCTCGACTCGCGCCGGCGGCGGACGTCGGCGGCGTGGTCGTCCATCGAGATCGCGTCGGGGGCGTGCACGACCTCGAGCCCGGACCCGAGCCCGTCCAGCGCGGGCCTCAGCACGGCCTCGTCGCCGACCAGCACCACGCTAACGCCCTCGGCGGCGGCCGCCGACGCGCCCTCCAGCGCCGCCTGGGGCATGTGGTCGCCGCCCATGGCGTCGAGGGCGATGCGGGGCGTGCCGGCTGGCATCAGGCGCGCAGTATAGCCGCGCCTGCCGAAGCGGCTCACGGGGCGGGGCTAGACTTCCCGGCATGGAGGTCAGGACCTTCGACGCGCCCAGCGGGGAGAGGCTGGACGTCGCCATCGCCCAGGCGCTCGCGGTGTCGCGGACCTTCGCCAAGGAGCTGGTCAGCGAGGGCTTCGTCACCCTCGACGGCAGGCCCGTGGGCAAGCCGGCGACGAAGCTGACCGGCAGCGAGGTCGTCTCCGTCCTGCTGCCGCCGCCCGAGCCGATGGACGTCGAGCCGGAGGACCTAGGCATACCGATCCTGTTCGAGGACGAGTACCTCGCCGCGATCGACAAGCCGCCCGGCATCGTCGCCCACCCCACGGCGACGGTGCGGAGCGGGACGGTCGTCAACGCGCTCCTCGGGCGCATACCCCTCTCGAAGGAGCGCTACCAGGACCCCGGCGACGTGCTGTACCGGCCCGGCATCGTGCACCGCCTCGACAAGGACACGTCAGGGGTGATGGTCGTCGCCAAGACCGACGAGGCGCACCGGCACCTGGCGAACTCGTTCAAGCGCCGCTTCACCGAGAAGGAGTACGTGGCGATCGCCGTCGGCGACGTCGAGGACGGCGCGATCGTCGACGCGCCCATCGGCCGTCACCCCGTCGAGCGCCAGCGCATGACGGTCGGCGGCGAGGCGCCACGCAGCGCCTCCACGCACTTCTGGGCCCTGGCGCGGGCGCCCGGCCACACGCTCGTGCGCGCCAAGCCGCACACCGGACGGACCCACCAGATACGCGTGCACCTCTGGCACCTCGGCGCGCCGATCCTCGGCGACGAGGTCTACGGCCGGCGCAGCGGCCTCATCGGCCGGCAGGCGCTGCACGCGCGCAGCCTCACGCTGCCGCACCCGCGCGACAACGCGCCGGTCACGTTCATCGCGCCGGTGCGCGAGGACATCGTCGAGGCGTGGCTGAGGCTAGGGGGCAAGTGGCCGGCGGAGCTCGAGCCGCCGCCTCCCCTGCTCCCCGAGGTGCCGCCGCCCGGCATGGAGCCGCCCGGGGGTCACGGCGACGAGGGCTGAGACCGCGACCCGCCCGCGGTTACAATCCCCGCGTTCCGCTTACGCGAGCGGGGGAAGGCGCCCACAGTGGACGACGCGGTCACGCTCACCCTGCCTCACTGGCAGCTCGACTCCATCTACCCCGGCCTGGGCAGCCCCGAGTACCTGGCCGACAAGAGCGCGTTCCTGGACGCGCTCGCCGAGCTCGAGGCCTACCTCGACGCGCACGGCATCGGGACCTCCGGCCCGCCCGACGGCGGGCGGGCGGGCGCGGCGGGTCCGCGGGCCGACGAGGCGGAGACCCTGGCCAGGGCCCTCGAACTGGTCATGCGCCTCAGCGAGCTCCAGGCCGTGCTAGCCGTCTACCTGTCGCTGCGCGTGTCGACCGACTCGTACGACGACGCGGCGCAGGCCGAGCTCTCGGCGCTGCGCGCGCTGGGGGCCCGCACCGGCGCGGCCTGGGCGCGCTTCAAGGGCTGGCTGAAGGGCGTCGACCTCGACGCCGCGGCCGCACGCTTCGAGGTCGTGGCGGCGCACCGCTACCCCCTCGAACGCTACCGCCAGGAGGCCGAGCGCATGCTAGGCCACGAGGCCGAGGCGCTGGCGGCGGCTCTCGACGGCAGCGGCGGGTCGGCGTGGGCGCGGCTCTACGACGACCTGACCTCGCGCGAGCGGGTGCGCGCCGCCGTGCTGCCTGAGGAGGTGGCGGGCGAGACGCCGGAGCGCGAGTACGGCGTGCCCGAGCTGCGCCACCTGCAGTCCCACCCGCGCGAGGACGTGCGCCGGCGCGCCTACCGCGCCGAGCTCGAGCTGCTCGGCCGCAACCAGCTGGCCTTCGCCGCGGCCATGAACGGCATCAAGGGCCAGGTGGGGACCCTCGCCAGGCAGCGCGGCTGGCGCGGGCCCCTCGAGTACAGCCTCTTCCAGCACGGCATCACGAGGGAGAGCCTGGGCGCGATGCACGAGGCGTGCGAGGAGCGCTTCGAGACGCTCCGCGGCTACCTGCGGGCGAAGGCCAGCCTCCTGGGCAAGGAGCGGCTCGCCTGGTACGACCTGCTGGCGCCGCTGCCCCAGGCAGCGTCCCCCGCCTTCACCTGGGAGCAGGCCAAGGACCTCGTCCTCGACCGCTTCGCGAGCTACTCCGCCGAGCTGGCGTCCTTCGCGCGACGCGCGTTCGAGTCGGGCTGGGTCGACGTGCCGCCGCGCCGCGGCAAGCGCAGCGGCGCGTTCTGCTCTGGCGTGCCGGTGCGCCACGAGTCGCGCGTGATGCTGAACTTCGGCGGGAACCTCTCCGACGTCTTCACGCTGGCCCACGAGCTCGGGCACGCCTACCACAACGACTGCAAGTTCCGCTTCGGCCGCACGGTCCTGCAGTCGCCTACGCCCATGACGCTGGCCGAGACGGCCAGCATCTTCTGCGAGACGCTGCTCTTCGACGGCCTCATGGAGTCCGCGGGCGCGGCCGAGCGCCTGGCGGTGCTGGAGCAGAACCTGCAGCACGCCACGCAGCTCCTGCTCGACATCCACACGCGGTTCCTCTTCGAGGCCGAGGTGTTCGAGCGGCGCCGCGAGCGCGAGCTGTCGCCGGAGGAGATGAGCGACGCGATGGAGAGGGCCCAGGCGCGCGTCTTCGGCGACGCGCTGGCCGAGGGCGAGCGCCACCCGCTGATGTGGGCGCACAAGCCGCACTACTACTCGAGCGCGCGCTCCTTCTACAACTACCCGTACACGTTCGGGTGGCTGTTCTCCCTCGGCCTCTACGCCCGCTACCGCGCCGAGGGCGAGGCGTTCAGGCGGCGTTACGATGAGCTGCTGTCCGCGACCGGCATCGCCTCCGCCAGCGACCTGGCGCGGGGCTTCGGCATCGACATCGAGGACCCAGGGTTCTGGCGCGAGAGCTTGGGCGTCGTGGCGGACCGCGTCGACGCCTTCCGCGCGATCACGGCAGGGAGCGAAGGACCAGCATGACGACGAACTACCGCGACCTCTTCGACCTCACCGGCAAGCACGCCCTCGTCATCGGCGCCGGGTCCGGCATCGGCAGGGCCACGGTCCACGGGCTCGCCGACTTCGGGGCCTCACTCACCTGCGCCGACCTCGACCAGGCGGCGGCCGAGTCGTCCGCGGCCGAGGCCGCGCAGCGCGGCGCCAGCGCCCGCGGCGTGAGGGCCGACATCTCGAGCGAGGCGGACGTGCGGGCGCTGATCGGCTCGCTGGAGCGCCTCGACGTGCTCGTCTGCACGCCGTCGATCAACGTGCGCAAGCCGCTCGCCCAGGTCAGCGCCGAGGAGTTCGACCGCGTCGTCGGCATCAACCTCAGGGGCAGCTTCTTCGCCCTGCGCGAGGCCGGCGCGCGCATGGCCCAGCAGGGCAAGGGCAGCATGATCTTCTTCTCGAGCATCAGGTCGCAGGTCGTCGAGCCTGGTCAGGGCGTCTACGCCGCCACGAAGGCCGGCACTCTGCAGATGATCAGGGCCGCCGCCGCCGAGTGGGGCCCCCACGGCGTGCGCGCCAACGCCGTCGCGCCGGGCGTCGTCGAGACGCCGCTGACCAAGCAGATCAAGGACCAGCCCGCCTGGTACGACGCCTACGCCAGGAAGAGCGCGCTGGGGCGCTGGGCGCAGCCGAGCGAGCTCGT
>DASVDQ010000008.1 GCA_036381035.1 Trueperaceae bacterium
GCCGTCGCCGAGCGCAGCGGCCTCGCGTTCGACGAGGTGCGCGAGGCCGCCGACCGCCTCGTCGCGGCCGGGCTGCTGGCGCCCGGCGGGCCCGCCCCGCGGGGCGCCTCCTCCACCCGGTGACGCCTGAAGCGGCGGGCGAGGGGACGGGTGCTAGCTTCGTCCGGGGCGGCCCGAGGGCCGCAGGAGGCAACCACATGGATCGCACGGTTCTCGTGACGGGCGCGGCCGGTTACATCGGCTCGGTGCTCGTGAGGCAGTTGCTAGCTCGCGGCTACCGCGTCAGGGCGGTCGACTCGCTGCTCTTCGGCGGGGAGGCCCTGCTGGGCGTCCTCGACGACGAGCGCTTCGAGTTCCGCAAGGCCGACGTCCGCGACGCGGCCGCCATGACCGACGCCCTGCGCGGCGTCTGGGCGGTGGCCCACCTGGCCGCGATCGTGGGCGACCCCGCCTGCCGTCGCGAGCCGGAGCTCGCGAGGAGCGTGAACCTCGGAGCCTCGCTGGCGCTCTACGAGGCGGCCGACAAGGCCGGCGTCGAGCGCTTCGTGTTCGCGTCCACGTGCTCGAACTACGGCAAGATGCCCGACCCGAGCGCCTACGTCGACGAGTCGTCGGAGCTGCGGCCGGTCTCGCTCTACGCCGAGACGAAGGTCGCCGTCGAGCGCTACCTCCTCGGCCTCGAGGGCGAGCGACGCGCCAAGCCCACGTGCCTGCGGTTCGCCACCGTCTACGGCCTCTCGCCGCGCATGCGCTTCGACCTCACCGTCAACGAGTTCACGCGCCAGGTCGTGACGGGCCGCGAGCTCGTCGTGTTCGGCGAGCAGTTCTGGCGCCCCTACTGCCACGTCCGCGACCTCGCCAGGAGCGTCGTGCACGTGCTGGAGGCGCCCGCCGAGAAGGTGGCGTTCGAGGTCTTCAACGTCGGCGACACGGACGAGAACTACCGCAAGGCCGACGTCGTCGACGCGATCGTGGCCCAGGTGCCGGAGGCGCGCGTCAGCTACGTGCACAAGGACGAGGACCCGCGCGACTACCGCGTCAGCTTCGCGAAGATCAAGAGCGTCCTCGGCTTCGAGGTGACGCGTCGGGTGGCGGACGGCATCCGCGAGATCAGGTCGGCGATCGAGGAGGGCCTGCTGACGCAGCCGTACTCGCCCGCGTACGCGAACGTGCCGGCGGCGGGCGAGGCTACGCCGTTCGCCTGAGGAGAGGCGTCATCGCGGCATGAGCGGCCTCGCCGTCTACTCCGTCGTCTACCCGGCCGCGCTCGGGTTCTTCGCCGACTTCTGGCGCGGCCTGGCGGCGCAGCTGGACGGCGCGAGCGCCGTCTACCTGAGCCTCCACGGGGTGACCCCAGACGACCTGGAGCGGTCCGCGGGAGGACGCGTGGAGGCCACCTTCATCCCGGCCGCCGAGAGCGCCACGCCCGCCGAGGTGCGGTCCCGAGCGCTCGCCGCGGTGTGCGCCGCGCACGACGCCGTGGTGCTGCTCGACAGCGACGACGTCCCCCTGCCCGGCCGGCTGGCCGCGGCGCGCGAGGGCCTCGAGGAGGCCGACGTCTACGCCTGCGCCATGCGCCTGATCGACGAGCGGGGCGAGCCCCTGGGCGGCGGACGCGAGTTCACGCTCGGCGAGGAAGAGCAGGCCGCGCTGGCGGAGGGTGAGCTGCTGGCGCGCGTGAACGCCTTCGGCTTCTCGAACTCCGCCTACCGCGCCGAGACCCTGGCCTCCGCGCTGCCCGTGCCGCCTGACACCGTGCTCATGGACTGGCTGGTGGTGTCGCGGGCCAGCCTGGCCGGCGCCGAGATCGCCTTCGACCACGAGCCCCACATGGCCTACCGCCAGTACGGCGCCAACACCGCGCGGGTGGTGCCGCCCTTCGAGCCCGAGCGCATCGTGGCGGACGCGCGGCGCGTGGTCCGGCACCACGAGCTGCTCGCGGCCCCGGAGAGCGCGTCGCCCTACCGCCGCGCCGCGTCCAAGGCCCGCGCCTTCCTGGCCTGGCTCGAGGAGGACGAGCGCAACGCCGTCACCTACTCGCGCCGCCTCGCCGAGTCCCCGCGCGACGTCTTCCTGTGGTGGCAGCACGTCGACGCGGTGCCGGCGGGCGACGGAGCGATCGGAGAGTGGTACCCGTCATGAAGCAGTTCGACATCGCCGGACGCCCCGTCGGGGACGGCCACCCGCCCTACGTGATCGCCGAGATCGGCTCGAACCACAACGGCGACATGGCCCTGTGCTACGAGCTCATCGACGCCGCCGCCGAGTGCGGCGTCGACGCCGTCAAGTTCCAGTCCTTCTCCGCGACGTCGCTCGTCGGCGAGGCCGAGTACGCGCGCAACACCACCTACTCGGACAAGAAGAAGCACTTCGGCACGCTGCGGGAGATGGTCGAGGCCTACCAGTTCACGCCCGAGATGCACGAGCAGGCCCTCGAGCGCTGCCGGGAGAGGGGCGTGGCGTTCCTCTCGACGCCGTTCTCGCCCGAGGAGGTCGACCTGCTCGAGCGGCTCGGCGTGGGCGCGCACAAGGTCGCCTCGATGGACGTGAACCACCCGCTGCTGCTGCGCTCCATCGGGGCCACGGGCAAGGCGGTGCTGCTCTCCACCGGCATGGCGACGCTGGGCGAGGTCGAGGCCGCCGTGGCCGCGCTCCGCGAGGCGGGGTCCGGCGAGGTGTGCCTGCTGCACTGCGTGTCCATCTACCCGCCCGACCCCCGCGACGTGCACCTCCGCAACATCCCCACGCTGCGCGCGGCGTTCGACGCGCCCGTGGGCTTCTCCGACCACACGCTGGGCGTGGCGATCCCCCTCGCCGCCGTCGCCTTGGGCGCGTGCGTGATCGAGAAGCACTTCACCATCGACAAGGACATGGAGGGCTGGGACCACGCCATCTCGGCCGACCCCGAGGAGATGCGTCGCCTCGTGGAGGACTCGCGGCTCGTGCACGCGTCGCTGGGCAGCGCCGTGCGCACCGTCAGCGAGGCCGAGATGGAGAAGCGCCGGCGCTTCAGGCGGCGCATCGTGGCGCGCCGCGAGCTGCCGGCCGGCCACGTCCTCACGCTCGATGACATCGACTTCAAGCGGCCCGGGACCGGCATCCACCCGAACGAGTACGAGCTCGTCGTCGGACGACGCCTCACGCGGCCGGTGGGGCGCGACCACGAGCTCGAGTGGAGCGACCTCGGCTGAGGGAACCGACCCGCGACCGGACGGCCCCCGGACGCTCCCGGGTGCGACGACCCGGCGCGGAAGGCGCATCCGCACCGCGTCATGACACGGTGTGACGGCTGCGGGCGGGACCGTCGCGGTCACCTAGCAGACTGAACGCCTAGACCAGGGCGAGGAGAGAACTTTGCTCGTAGACGGACTCGACAGGCTGCTAGTGGGGCCAGACGACACCCTCCGCCACGTCGTCGAGACGATCGACCGCGCCGAGCTGCAGCTCGCGCTGGTGGTCGACGAGGGGAGGCGTCTGCTCGGCGTCGTGTCCGACGGTGACGTCAGGCGCGCCCTGCTGCGCGGGGTCGCGCTCGAGGACCCGGCGCGCGAGGTCATGAACCCCAAGCCGCTCACGGTCCCCGAGGGCACGCCGGCGGCGGCGGTCGAGGCGCTGATGAAGCGCACGTCGCTGCGCCGCATCCCCGTCGTCGACGCCTCGAACCGCGTCCTCGGCCTGGCCGTGCCGCAGGGCGAGGCGCCCCTGGCCGAGAACGACGTGCCCGTCGTGATCATGGCGGGCGGCCTCGGCACCAGGCTCGCGGAGCTGACGCGCGACCGCCCGAAGCCGCTCCTGCCCGTGGGGGCGAAGCCGCTGCTCGAGACGATGGTCGAGCGGCTGGTGCTGCAGGGCTTCACGCACATCTACATGTCCGTGAACTACAAGGCGGACATGATCGAGGGGTACTTCGGCGACGGCTCGCGCTACCAGGCGCGCATCGAGTACGTGCACGAGCACAAGCGCCTGGGGACCGCCGGCGCGCTCCAGTACGTCTCGCCCGTGCCCGGCCGGCCGATCCTCGTGATGAACGGGGACGTCCTCACGACCATCGACTTCCGCAAGCTAGTCGACTTCCACACGCAGTCGGGCGTGGCCGCCACGATGGCGGTCAGCTACCACGACGTCCAGGTGCCCTACGGCGTCGTGGAGACGAGCGGTCCCAAGGTCGTCTCGCTCGTCGAGAAGCCCGTCTACCGCTACTTCGTGAACGCGGGGATCTACGTGCTCGAGCCGCTGTGCATCCAGTACCTCGAGCCGGAGACCTACACCGACATGACGACGCTCTTCGAGCGGCTCCTCAAGGACGGGCGCGAGGTGGCCTCGTTCCCGATCCACGAGTACTGGCAGGACGTGGGTAGGCCCGCCGACTACGCGCGGGCGAACGAGGAGTACGAGCGGGTCTTCTCCCTGATGTAGGCGGGGCCTCCGGAGGGACGCATCGGGGCCCCTGGAGGCGCCGCGGGCCCTGGCGACGCGGTCCGGCGGCGGGACCTCGCGCCGGCCGCCGCGGTTCGGCGACGGGCGAGCCGCCGACCTCAGCCGCCGGCCGCCACGGCGTCGCCGCGCGACCGGGCCAGCGCCTGGAAGGCGGCGCTGGTGCGCATGAGCTCGTCGTAGGTGCCGGACCCGGCCACGCGCCCGCCGTCGAGCACGACCACCTGGTCGCACCCCTTCACCGTCGACACGCGGTGGGTGACGAGCACGACCGTCTTCAGCCCGGCCAGCTCGGCCAGCGAGGCGAACACGGCCTCCTCGGTGACGCTGTCGAGCGCGCTCGTGGCCTCGTCGAGCACCAGCACCGGCGGGTCCTTGTAGAGGGCCCTGGCGATGCCCAGGCGCTGGCGCTGGCCGCCGGAGAGCCTCACGCCGCGCTCGCCGATGCGCGTCTCGTAGCCCTCGGGCAGCTCCGCGACGAAGTCGTGGATCTGGGCGATGCGCGCCGCCCTCTCGACGGCGGCGGCGTCCACCTCGTCCTCCGGCACCCCGAAGGCGATGTTCCGCGCCACCGTGTCGTCGCTGAGGAAGACGTGCTGCGGCACGTACCCGATCGCCGCCTGCCACGCGCGGACCCGCTCCGGCGTGAGCGGCTCGCCGTCGACGAGCACCGCGCCCTCCGCAGGACGCAGCAGGCCCAGGAGGAGGTCGAGCACCGTCGACTTGCCGGAGCCCGTGGGGCCGACGATCGCCGTGGCGGTGCCGCGGCGGATCACGAGGTCGACGCCGTGCAGGGAGGGCGCCTCGGCGTTGGGGTAGGCGTAGGAGACGCCCCGCATCTCCACCTGGCTCTCGAGCGCCAGCGGGGTGCCCGTCTCGAGCGACGTCTGCCGGCCCTGCGCCGCCGCGAAGGTGCGCTCGATGAGCTCGAGCGACGGCAGCGAGTACTTGAGCTGGGACACGGACTCGTAGATCAGCTGCACGGCGGGGATGAGCCGGTAGCAGGCGAAGGCGTAGAGCGTGACGATGCTGATGACGGTGCTCGTGGACCTCCCCGTCGAGAGGAGGTAGAGGATGATCCCGATGATCCCGCTGAAGGCGACGACCTCGAGCAGCGACCGCGGGACGATGCGCGTCACGTGCAGCACGACCTCCAGGCCGGCGTGGCGCCGGGCGGCCAGCGCGAAGCGCTCCAGGAACGTCCTCTCCCGGCCGGAGACCTTGACGTCCTTGATGCCGCCGTAGGTCTCGGCCACGGTGCGGAACCGGGCCTTGTCGGCGACCTGCCTCTCCTTGCCGATGCGGTTGAGGACGCGCCTGACGAGCTGGAAGATCAGCGCGTAGACGCCGGCCAGGACCACGCCCGTCGTGACGGCGAGCAGCGGGTCCACGGCCACGAGCATCCCGAGGAGGACGAGCGTGGCGATGAAGCGGGCGACGACCTGGAGGTAGGGCGAGAGCACGCCGTCGATGAACTGCCTGACCTCGCCCAGGATGTTCTGGCCGATCTCGGCGCTGTGGTCGCCGAGGAAGTCCTCGTACGGGCGCGCGAGCGCCAGGTACATGAGGCGCCGCTGCAGCAGGTGGCTCTGGCGCTGGGCGAAGCGCTTGAGCAGGAACTCGACCGCCACCGTGAGGCTGTTGCTGACGAGCAGCACGAGGAACGCCCCCAGCCCGAGGAGGATGAGGAAGCTGCGGACGTCCTGGAAGCCCAGGGCGCGGTAGAGGCCGCCCAGGTAGCGGTTCGACAGCGCGCCCTCCGGGTCCGCGACGACCGCGATGAAGGGCAGCACCGTGGCCACGCCGACGGTGTCGATGACCGCACGCACGACCATCAGGGGCAGGAGGCCCAGCGCCGCGCGGCGCTGAGCCGGCTCGAGGACCCGGAGGATTCTCTTGCCGATGTTGAGGATGCGCATCAAGGACCCTTCGGCTCTCCCGGCGTCGGCGGCGTGGCGTGGAGCGTGCGACGCGGGCGCGTGCAGGATAGGCGGGCGGCCCCCTGGGCGTCGCAAGAGTCGTCACATCGGCCCGTGGCCGTTGTGACGTGGTCGGGGGAAGACGAGGGGCGGTGGCGGATAATGCTGTGCCGTACGGCGTCCGGCCGGCGCGCCCGGCGCGAAGGAGTGCAGTGCAGAGCCACCCTGGAGCCCCTCTCGTCACCGTCATGATCCCCACCTACGGGCAGGCCGCGGTGCTCGGCAGGGCGATCGGCTCGGCGCTGCGGCAGGACCTCGCGTCCCTCGAGGTGATCGTCGCCGACGACGCCTCACCCGACGCCACCTCAGACGTCGTCGCGGGCTTCGACGACCCCCGGCTGCGCTACCACCGCAACCCCACGAACCTGGGGCGCGTCGGCAACTACCGCCACACGCTCGAGCGTCTCGCGCGCGGCAAGTACGTCCTCAACCTCGACGGCGACGACTGGCTCGTCGACCCCACCTACCTGCGCCGGGCCTCGCAGCTCATGGAGGAGGAGCCGGACGTCGTGCTGGTCTTCGCGAACGCCTGGCGCTACCGCGAGGACGACGGCGCCTTCTTCAGGCTGTCGGGGCAGAACGAGGGCCTGCCGCGCGTGGGCTCCGGCACCGACGTCTTCCTCAGGTACCCCACGGGCGAGGTGTGGATACCCCACCTCACGGCGCTCTACCGCCGCGAGGAGGCCCTGTCCGTGGGCTTCTACCGGGAGAACATCATCGGGTCGGACACCGACTCGCTGCTCAGGCTGGTGGTAGGGCGGAAGGTCGGGTTCATCGACAGCCACGCCGCGGCGTGGCGCATCCACGGCGCGAACGCCACGCGGACCCTCGACGTCGACGCGCGCGTGGCGAACCTCGCCTGCGTCGACGGGCCCTTCGAGGCGGCCCGCGCCAGCGGGGCCGTCCCGCAGCCGGCGCTCGCGCGGTGGCGCGCGGCCATGCACAGGCGCCTCTGCCTCGAGTTCGTGCGCGGCGCCGTCAGGTCAGGTGACTACGGGGCCCTGTGGCGGTTCATGATGCAGCTGATGCGACGCAGCCCGCGGACCGCCGTGAGCGTGGCCGGGGCGGCCGTCTCGTTCGCCCTGGGGCGCGGGGCGCAGAGGCGCTTCCCGCCCGTCTACATGGAACTAGGCGAGGAGGCGGCCGCGTGACGGCCCGCCGCGCCAACGAGGTGAGACTGCGGTGAACCGACCTTCCTTCGCTCCCAGGCACGACCCTCTCGCCTCCGGCGACGCCGACCCCGACCTGCACATCACGCAGGACGACGTCGTCCGCTTCCTCAAGCGGGGCTTCCTGTGGGCGGCGGCGGCAGCGGCGGCCGCGGGCGCGGCGATGTTCCTCTACCAGCGGGGCGAGCCGCCCGTCTACGAGGCGGTGACGACCGTCTACGCCGCCGACAACGTCGTCGACCTCCGCTCCGTCGGCCTCTCGGCGCTCGTGTCGCCGTCGCTGCACGTCGACGCCTACGAGGCGGCCGCCCGCAGCGACGAGGTGCTCTCCGCCGCCATCGACCTGCTCGACCCCGAGGTCAGGGCGGGCCTGAGCGTCGACGTGCTGCGGCGCCGCATCGACGTCGACACGAACCAGGAGTCCCGGCTCATCTCGATCCAGGCCTCGGCGGGCAGCCCCGAGGAGGCCGCGGCCCGCTCCGAGGCCGTGGCGCAGGCGCTCGTCGCCTGGGACGCCCAGCGGCCGCGCGAGAACCTGCTCAAGATGATCGAGAGCCTGAGGCTGCGCATCGCGTCGATGGACGCGCAGATCAGCGGCCTCGGACCGGGTCCGCAGCGCGAGAGCCTGTCGACGCTGAGGGACGAGCAGGTGGCGCAGCTCGCCACGGCCGTGATGCTCTCTGACTCCGTGGTGGGGCGCCTCGAGATCGTGCAGCCGCCCAGGGTGCCGAGCTCGCCGGTGGCCCCGTCGCCGGTCTTCGACGCCGTGCTGGCGGCGATGGTGGCGTTCGCGCTGGCCTACCTCGCCAGGCTGCTGCTGGCGATCTTCGACGGGAGGCTGCGCGACCCCGACCAGGTGCCGCTGGTCTCGGGTCTGCCGCTCCTGGCGGTCTTCCCGCCCGTGCCCCGGCTGGGGACGAGGGCGCTGCCGGCCGTGGCCACGGGCTTCCTGCGCTCGGCCCTCGTGCCCGACGTCTCCCGCCCCACCGCCGTGCTCCTGGCGCCCGTCGACGCCTCCAGCAAGGCCTCGCGCCTGGCCCTGGCCCTCTCCGAGAGCTTCGCCCGCGCGGGCTCGTCCGTGCTGCTCGTCGCGACGGCGCCGCGCGACCCCGAGGTCCTCGAGCGGGTCGCCTTCCGTCCGACGCCCGAGAACACGCTCGAGGCGCACCTCCGGCTGCAGGGCCGGCAGTCGAGCCCGTTCTACGTGACGGTCGACGGGCCCGGCGTGCTCGCCGTCCTGCCGAGCTGGGAGCCGAGCCAGGACTCCTCCGAGCTCCTCACGTTCGGCATGAGGAACGCGCTCGAGGCCTGGCGGACCGAGTACGACGTGGTCGTGGTCGTGACGCCGCCGGTCCTCGGGGCCGCCGACGCGGTGACCGTCGCCCCGCTCGTGGACCGCACCGTCCTCGTGGTCTCCAAGGGCGTGCCGCGCAGCGACCTCGCCACCGCCGCCGGCCTCCTGCGCCAGCGGGAGGTCGTCGCCAGCGGCGTCGTCGTCACGGGCGTGAGGTCGTCGGGCGCCGCGGACCGCGTCGCGGCGCGTCCCCAGGTCGGCCTGGCGCCGGGGGCGCGGGCACCGGGCCGCCGCGCCACCGCCGTGAAGTGAAGTACTTCACGTGAGGTAGCCCCCGTTTCGGGGAGTACCAGCCCCCGCACCCAAGCGGTGCGGGGGTTTTCGCGTGCCGTGCGGCGTTAACCCGGCGCCGGCGCGAGTGCGAGCGACGTCACATCGCCTCATCGATGTGCGCTTTTCCTAAGTGTTCGCTCATGTTCCCGCCTTACATTTCGCCCCGGAAGGCCGCAAGGCCACCACTCGAAGGCTGTGAAGCCTGTTCTCGCAGTTGGGCGCTTGAGACAGGTGGAGCCAGTAGCGCAACCGGTCGAGGGGCGAGATGGATCACTACTACAACTCGAAGCGCCAGCAGTCGGTAAGCGCCCGCTCTGGGCCCCAGCGCGAGGCAGCGCCGGGGCGGGACCCGCGCGGGCCGCTCGCAGCGGTCCGCTGTCGCCACGTGCGGCGGGCCCCATCTCTCGAGGTGAGAGGTACCGATGCTGGAACCCTTCAACGGCCGCGGCGTTAGCAGGCGCCGCAACCTAGGTCCGGCGCGTGGGCTGGCGCTGGCGGTCTTCGCGGCGCTGCTGCTCGGCGCCTGCTCCTCGCCCGACGCGCTCGACGCGGCCGACGCGGACTTCGACGTCGTCTTCAGGACCGAGGACGGCGGGGAGCTGCAGACGGGCTCCCTCGAGGGCGCCACCGTCGACGGGACCTTCACGATCGTCGTGGAGGCCAGGAGGGGCGCCGTCAGCGCGAGCTTCTACCTGGACGACAGGCGCATGCAGGGCTCGCCCTTCGTCGTCGACGACTCCGCGCCGTTCACGGCCGAGGTCTCGACGGACGAGCTGGAGCCGGGCCAGCACACGGTCACCGTGGCGGTGTTCACCTCGCGACACAGCCGTCCCAAGGTCAAGACCGTGACGTTCACGGTCGCCGACGAGGCCGAGGAGCCCACGGACCCCGAGCCGACGGACCCGAGCGAGCCAACGGACCCGGAGCCGACGGACCCCACCGACCCGACCGACCCCTCAGACCCGACCGACCCGACCGATCCCTCAGACCCGACCGACCCGACCGACCCGGACGAGCCTACTGACCCCGAGCCCACGGACCCCGAGCCCACGGACCCAGTGCCGACGGACCCCGACCCGACCCCCGAGCCTCCCGACGCCGACTACCCGGAGCCCACCTACTGGGTCGCCACCTACGGGTCGGACAGCAACGACGGCCGCACCGCCGAGACGGCCTTCAGGACCATCCGCAAGGCGGCCTCGGTGGTACGCCCCGGCGACGTCGTGTACATCCGCGGCGGCGTCTACAAGGAGTACCTCACGGCCGACAGGTGGCCGACGAGCGGCCAGGAGGGCAGGCCGATCACGATCATGGGCGCGCCGGGCGAGACGGCGATCCTCGACGGCAGCGACAAGAAGAACGGCGGCACGAACCCCAGCGCCCCCCAGCTCATCTGGCTGCGCGACCGCCACTGGTACGTGTTCCAGAACCTCACGCTCCGCTACTCCGCCGGACGCGGCATCGAGCTCGAGGGCGACCACCACGTGGTCAGGAACGTGATCTCGCACGGCAACCACGGCGACGGCATCTACGTCGAGGGCGACTACAACCTCGTCGAGGACTCGTACAGCTACGACAACTACAGCTACACGAACGGCGGCGACAGCGCCGACGGCGTGAAGGTCTCCTTCGGCACCGGCAACGTGCTGCGGCGGGTCGTGGTCTACGAGAACTCCGACGACGGCATCGACCTGTGGGACAGCACGAACGGCCTCGTCGAGTACTGCGTCTCCTACCGCAACGGACGCGGCACCACGGGCAACGGCCAGGGCTTCAAGCTGTCGAACGGCGGGCGCGCCGACTCGGGCAACGTGATCAGGTACAACGTGTCGTTCAGCAACCGCGCCTACAACTTCACCGACAACGGCGGTGGCGGACTGACGCTGTACAACAACACCTCGTTCGACGCAGGCATCAAGGGCTACGTGGCGCGCGGTCGCTACGGTCAGGCGCGCTCCGAGCTCTACAACAACATCAGCTACGACGAGGGCAGCCCGCTCCTCGACTCCGAGAGCGGCAGCACCAAGCCGCTGCACGAGCGCAACTCGTGGAACCTCAGCATCGGCGACCCCGAGTTCGCCAGCACGAACCCCGACTCGTCGCAGTTCCTGCACCTGTCCTCCGGCAGCGACGCCATCGACAAGGGCAAGTACCTGGGGCAGGAGTACTACGGCGCCGCTCCGGACCTCGGCGCCTACGAGTACGGACTGCCGGCGATCGTGGCGGGAGCCTACTGACCGGAGGTCAGGGCCAGCTCCTCCCGACGGGGAGCCTCGGCTAGCTCCGCGACGAGGCCGCTGAGCCTC
Organism: Trueperaceae bacterium; assembly: GCA_036381035.1. Taxonomy (NCBI): domain Bacteria; kingdom Thermotogati; phylum Deinococcota; class Deinococci; order Trueperales; family Trueperaceae; species Trueperaceae bacterium. The sequence continues at coordinate 11,516 of DASVDQ010000008.1, forward strand.
TTCCCCAGCACGGCGAGGTCGTGTTGCCCCGCGAGGGCGGCGCGGCCTCGCCGGCCCATCTCCTCCAGCTCGCAGGCCGGCATCCGGGCGAGCCGCAGCACGGCCTCGGCGAGCGCGCGCGGGTCGCCCGGCGCGAACGTGAGCCCGGCGCGGGCGGTGTCGACGACCGTGGTGGGGTCCGTCGTGCTGTAGAGGACCGGCCGCCCCGCGGCGAGGTAGTCGTAGAGCTTGTTCGGGCTGCGTCCGTAGGCGTCGAAGGTCGCCACGGGCGCGAGGTGCACCATGAGCGCGTCGGCGCGCCGCGCGGCCGCCACCACCGCCGCCTTCGGCACGGGGTCGACGAACCTCACGTTGGCGATGCGCTCGCGGCGGGCCCGTTCCTCCAGCTCGGGCTTCTGCTGCCCGGCGCCGATGAGCACGAAGGCCACCGGGACGTCGGGCCACTCGGAGGACAGCAGCTTGGCCGCGTCGAGGACGTTGTGCAGGCCGTTGGCCTGCCCGTGGGCGCCCATGTACATGACGACGAAGGAGCCGGCGCAGGCGTTCAGCTCGGCGCGCAGCGTCTCGGGCAGCGCACGGTCGTCGTCCAGCTCGTCCCGGCCGTCCAGGAACACGCCGTTGGGCAGGTGGACGACCTTCTCGGGCGCCACGCCCCGGGCCGCGAGGTGGGCGGCCAGCTTCGGCGGGACGGTGATGATCCGCTCGGCCTCCGCCTCGAGGTGCCGCGCGAGGCGCCGCAGCGCGGTGTGCGTGATGCCGCCCTCGCGCAGGGCCCCCATGGCCACCAGGTCCTCCGGCCAGACGTCCCGCAGCTCGAGCACGAAGCGCGCCCCGTGCCGGCGCGCCAGGACGAGCCCGGCGAGGCCGCAGAGGAGGTGCGGCGAGGACCCGATGACGACGTCCGGCTTCTGCACGCGCCCGGCCAGCCGGGCGGTGACGGCCCGCACGTAGAACTCGACCATGTTCAGGACGCGCCTGGCGTCGTTCCGCCGGTACGCCGAGGTCTCGAGCCACACGAAGCGGACCCCGTCGTGGTCCTTCACGCCCCGGGCGGCTCTCGTCAGGCCGCCGTCCCTGAAGTAGTGGAAGCTCGAGGCGATGACGGTCACGTCGTGACCCTGCTGGCGGAGCACGCTGGCCAGGTCGCCGTGCCGCGTGATGCCCGTCGCGCCGCGCGGCTGCGCGTACTGGTTGACGATCCACACGCTGGCGGGTCGAGCGCTCACGCCGCGGCCTCCTCCCTCGCTGGGACCGGCACGAGCGGTCCGGGAGCGTCGCGCCAGGCGAGCGTCGGCCAGAGGTCGGTCACGAGCTCCACGGCGCCGGCGGCGTGCCTCAGCTCCGCCCGCGAGCGCCGCGGCGAGAGCACGGCGCCCAGGTAGCGACGGCCCGGGGAGAGGGTCCCCGTGACCTCGACGAGCCCGCGCGGTCGCCTGTGGCCGAACCGCTCGGCGTGGAACGAGGCCGCGGACGCGGCGGGCACGAGACCTACCGCCTCGCCCTCCGCCAGGCCTGCGATGCGCAGCCACGTCTCCGACCCCGCCAGCCCGAGGGCGATCGCCCCCTCCTCCTCGCGCGCCTCCACGCCCGGCGCGAGGTGGAAGCGCAGGCGGAAGGTCGCGGGCGGAGCGCCGGCGGCCAGCTCGAGGGCGTCCAGCACCGCCACCGTCCCGCCCCGCACGCCCACCCAGCGCCGGTGGGTCACGCCGCGATGCACGTAGCCGTCGTGGGCCGCAGACGCCCAGCTCCAGCCGCCCGACTCGCCGGCCGCGCGGTCGAAGGTCCGCGCCGGCCTGCCCGTGCGGAACGAGCCCCACACCTCGGTCTGGTCGAGCCCCTCCACCTCGACGGTGTTGTGCGCGGCGGTGCCGCGCTCCCTGTCGCGGTCATCGCCGGGGTCGTACGTGCTGGTGCCGCTCTCGACGATCAGCGGACCGGCCGCGGTGTGGACGTCGACGTTCAGGCAGTCGGCGTGCCCGTGGCCGGGGAGGCCGCGCGCGCCGGTGTCGGCGCCGTCGAAGACAGCGGTGAGCCCGTCGCCGCGCAGCACGTGGTAACCGCTCGCGCGCGCCAGCGTCCGGAACGGCCTCGAGGGCGCCCCGTCCAGGCGCTTGAGGCCCTTGCCGGCGGCGGCGGAGGCGAGCAGCTGAGCGTAGGGGTACGGCAGGACCGCTCCGCCGCTGGGTGCCGTCCCGGAGCCCGTGGCCGCCGCCAGCGCGCCCCTGGCCAGCGCGACGACGACGTCGAGCGGCGCGACGCTGTCGCGCGACGAGTCGCTCCACAGCGGGTAGGAGCCGTCCGGGAGGCGCATGCGCTCGGCGAACGCCGTGGTCGCCGCCAGGGCGCCGAGCAGGGCCGGGGGCGAGGCCAGGCCGGCCGACGCCAGGGACAGGACGGCCTCGGCGAGCATGACCACGACCTGCAGGTGGTAGGCGGCGGAGAGCTCGTGGTGGCAGCCGTCGGCGGTCACCTGGCGCGGGGCCTCGCGGCACAGCTCGTGCAGGGCGCGCGCCACGACCTCCTCGGCCGCGTCGCCGCGGTACCTGAGGCCGGCGACGACGAGCGCGCACAGGTCCTGCAGCAGGTGGTTGCCGCCGGCGTGGCGCTCGGGATGTTGCGCGAGGTAGCGCACCTGCAGCCAGTGCGAGCGGTCGAGCTCGGGGGTGACGAGCTCGGGGAAGGTGGCGAGCAGGTAGGTCCAGGACACGAGCCGCTTCGCCGTCGGGTAGGGGTGCCAGGCGTCGTACCGCCCGAACGGCACCGCGCTCGCCCAGGAGCCCATGGCGTCGAAGACGGCGCGGGCCGCCGGCGCCGGGTCCTCGGCGGACGCGACCGCCGCCACGGCCCAGTCGAAGTAGTGCAGCGTGAAGTGCCACAGGCGGCCCCTGCCGGCGGGCTCCCAGTCGATGGGGCGCTCCAGGACGTGCGGTCGGCCGAGGAGGTCCACCGTCAGGGAGGCGGACGCCTCCCCGGGTCCCAGCTCGCGCGCGAGCGCGGCCAGGTAGCCCGACCGGACCGCGGGCGGCGGCTGGTCGACGTCGGCCAACCGCTCGCGCCAGGCGCGGGGCAGCGACTCCGCCGCGCGGCGCCCCGCCTCGTGCACCAGGCGCGCCCACAGGCGCGCGGGCGGGACCGCTGCGACGGCGCGCACCAGCCGCAGGGCGCCGCCCTGGCCGATCACCGACGCGCTCACCGCCAGCCCTCCGCGGCGAGGCGCGACGTGAGCCGCGACACGGCGGCGTCCACGGTGAACGCGCCCGCCCGCGCCCGCAGCGCCGAGCCGAGCCTTGCCGCCACGCCCGGGCAGGTGAGCAGCCGCCGCACGGCGTCGGCCAGGGCCCGGACGTCGGTGGGCTCCACCAGCAGGCCGGTGACGCCGTCCTCCACGACCTCGGCGATCGCCGGCGTGGCGGACGCGACGACGGGCGTGCCCACCATCGCCGCCTCGACGATCGCGCCGGGCATGCCCTCGGTGGCCCACGTCGTCGGCAGCAGCAGCGCCGCGGCCGTGGCCAGCTCGGCCGGCACCCGCTCCTGGGGTATCGCGCCGCGGTAGCGGGTGCGCGGGTGCCGCGCGAGCTCGGCCTCGAAGGCGGCGCGGTAGCCCTCCTCCACGGGGCCGAAGACGTCGAGGCTGGCCGCGACGCCGGACGCGGCGACCTCCTCCACGGCGGCCATCGCCCGCTCCACGCCCTTCTCGGGCGTCACGCGCGACACGAAGACGAGCCGGCCGGAGGCGACCGACGACGGGTCCCAGCGCTCCTGCGCGGGCAGGCGGGGGTTGGGCAGCACCTCCACGCCCGTGACGCCGAGGTCCTCGAGCTCGCGGCGCAGCCACTCGCCCTCCACCCACACGGGCCGGCAGCGCGCGAGGTACCGCAGGTAGAGGCGCCTGGCGGGCCCGCCGAGGCGCCTGACGTTGCCGGGCAGGCTGCTGCCGACGGCGAGGAACGAGCAGCGCAGCCGCCTCCTGCAAGCGCCGGCCATGGCGACCAGCGCCACGAGGGCGAGCGCGCCGTTGCGCGAGACGGAGAGGAGCACCTGGTCGTGCCTGGCCAGGGCGCCCACGAGGGACGCGAGCTGCCGCAGGCGCGCCGCCGCGCCGGAGCCGCCGGTGTCGAGGACCTCCACGTCGACGCCCCGCTCGCGGAGCGCCGCGGCGACGAGGCCGTTCTTCACCGTCGCCCCGCCCGGCTGGCGCGAGGTCAGCGGACCGACGAACAGCAGTCGCGTCGGCGCTGTCACGACGCCGCCTCCAGCGCGGCCCGCGCCCGGCGACGCTCGCCGAGCCGGGCGAACAGGTCCTCGTACTCCCGCGCGTAGCGCTCCAGCGCCAGCTCCCGCTCGGCGAAGGCGCGCGCCGCGCGCGACATCGCCCTCCTCCGCTCCGGGGGAGTGGCGGCGAAGCGCTCCAGCGCCGCGGCGATGTCCGCGGGGCTCGCGGGGTCGAAGAGCAGTCCCCTGTCCTCGGCCACCAGGCGCGCGTGGTCGCACACGGCGCTGGCCAAGACGGGCAGGCCGCTGGCCAGCGCCTCGCAGATCGCGTTGGGCAGGCCCTCGAAGAACGCCGGGTGCACCAGCGCGTCGTGCCGGCGCATCAGCTCGGGGACGTCGCCGCGCTTGCCCAGCCACTCCCAGCGGTCGGCCACGCCTTCCGCGGCCAGGGCGGCGTCCACCTCGGCCTTGGCGGCCTCGTCGTCCGGGGTCGTGGGCACGCCGGCCCAGGCCACGTGCGGCACCTCGCGTCCGCCGCGGCGCAGCAGGCCCAGCGCACGGACCAGGCCGAGGGCGTTCTTCTTGCGGGCCGTGCTGGCCACGGCCAGCAGGCGCAGGGGTCCGGCGCCAGCGGCCGTCCCGTCGCCGGCCGGCGGCGCGAACGCCTGCAGGTCGACGCCGTTGTAGATCGTCGACACCTTGCCCCTCATCCAGGGGAAGACGCGCTCCATGCGCTCGCGCTGGTGGTGCGAGTTCACGGTGATCCAGGACGCGAGGCGGTGGAGCTGCTGCTGCGCGCGCAGCACCGGGGACAGGCGCGTGTACATGAACCGCTCGGAGACGACGACCGGGACCCGGCGGTCGGCCAGGCTCGCCAGCTCGGCGTAGACGGCCGGCGTGGGCAGGTAGGCCAGCACCCCGTCGGGCCGCGAACGCCTGATGAGCCCCGCCAGCGCGAGGACCGGCCCGGGCGAGAACCGGCCCGCCTTGCTCACGGCGTGGACGGGGATGCCGAGCGCCTCCACCTGCGGCGCGAAGTGGCGTATGTGCGAGTGGTAGACGAAGAACCCGAGGTCGTGCCCGCGCGCGTGCAGGCCGCGCGCCAGGGCCACGAGCTGCCGTTGCGCGCCGCCGGGTCCGAAGTGGTCGATGCACAGCAGTAGGCGCATGGCCGGGCTACTCCACCGTCCTCTCGGACGGCGTGGCGGGGGCGTAGGCCCACAGCGGGCGCGAGGGGACGACCTCGCGGCCCAGGACGAAGGCGCTGCGGCTCGCGGCCAGGGCGAGCACGAACCAGACCTGCTTGCCGTTCTCGAGCGTCGACGGCATCAGGATCATCGCCACCGTGCCGAGCACCACCAGGTAGACGATGCGGTCGCCGGCCAGGCTGAGCGCGAACGGCAGGCCCACGATCAGCAGCGTGGCGAGGAAGAGGACCAGTCCGATCACCCCGGTCTGCGCGGCGACGTTGAGGAACGCGTTGTGCGAGGTGCGCGCCTCGCCGAGGTAGGGGCGGACGGCCTCCGCGAAGCCGCCGGCGCCGACGCCGACGATGGGGTGGTCGCGGAACAGCTCGATGCCGGCGATCCAGATCCGCCCCCGGCCCGTGAGGTCGCCGCTCTGGAGCTGCTCCGGGATCTCGGAGAAGCGCTCGATCCCCGTGGGGAGGTTCTGCTCGAACGCCGGTGCCAGCCAGTAGGCGGCGAGACCGACGAGGACGAGGCCCACGACCACGGTGACCTGCACGCGGGGGCTGAGCTTCGCGTAGGTGAGGGGGATCACCGAGAGGGCGAGCACGGCGGTGATGAGGCCGCCGCGCGAGCCGGTGAGGAAGATCGCCACGATGACCGCGGGGATCGCCAGGAAGTTGAGGAGGGAGAGGGCCCGCGTCCTGCCGCCGAGCACCAGGTGCCAGGCGATGGGGATCCCGAGCGCGAGGGTGCTGGCCATGTAGTTCGGGTTGAAGCCGGCCGCGGCGAACCGCTCCTGCGCCGAGCCGGCGAAGGCGTTGCCGCTGAGGTACTGGGCGATCGTGCTCCCCACGGACACGAAGCACCCGAGCACGTAGGCCTGCATCAGCTTGGCCCTGTCCGACGTGCCGCGGCAGAGCTGCCACACGAGCCACGCCATCAGGAAGAGCTGGACGAGCGTCGCCGCGTAGTCGAGGCCCTCGCCGCGCTCGGGCGCCCACTGGACGCTGAGCACGGTCCACACGCACAGCAGGGCGAAGGGCAGCAGGAACGCGGCGGGGCGGCGCAGAGCTACGCCGTCCCTGCGGAAGATCGACGCGGCGCCGACGGCGAACGCCAGCAGCCCCATGAACTTGCTGGCGGTACCGATGCCGGGCAGGAGCACCGAGTCGTCCCAGGGGATCGTGAACACGAACAGCCACAGCGACGCGAAGGCGGCCGCCTGCAGCCAGTGGTCCCGGCGCGTTGAGGCGCCCGCGCGGGTCATGCCGCCCGGTCCCTGCGCAGCGCGCGGCTGCCGTGCCAGCTCTTCAGGGCGTAGAGGAGCCAGAGCCAGCGGCCGTAGTCGGCGCGGCCGGAGAGGTGCTCGGCGATCATCGTCCTCACGGGCCCGGCGTCGGCGATGCCGATGGCCGCCAGGCCGCCGGGCGTGAGCTCGTCGAGCAGCGCCTCGCGGAGGTCCTCCCTCAGCCAGGTCGCGACGGGGACGTCGAAGCCCTGCTTGGGCCGGTCGACGAGCGCCCTCGGCACCAGCCGGTAGAGCAGGGCCTTGAGGACGCGCTTGCCGGTGACGAGCGGGTCGGGCAGGCGCAGGGCCCACTCGACGACCCTGTGGTCGAGGAAGGGCGCCCGCGTCTCCAGCGACACCGCCATCGACGCCCTGTCGACCTTCGTCAGCACGTCCTCCGGCAGGTAGGAGCAGACGTCGGTGACGCGCCAGCGCGTGAGCGGCGTGGCCGCGGCGGCGGCGCGCCACGCCGCCTCGGCCGCGGTCTCGCCCGCGTCGGCGACGCCGGTCATGCGGCGCACCTCCTCGGGCGTGAAGTAGTGCCTGTGCCCGACCCCCGCGCCGCCTCGCGCGTAGCCGAGGAGCCGCCGCGCCTGGCGGCCCGGCCTGCCCGGCAGGCGCGTCAGGGCCGGGAGCAGAGTGGAGCGCAGCGGCCGGGCGAGCGCCAGCGTGCGCTCGAGGCGCGCGAGGCGCTCGTAGACGGCGTAGCCGCCGAAGAGCTCGTCGCCGCCGTCGCCCGACAGGCTCACGGTCACGTGCCGTCGCGCCACGGACGACACGAGCCGCGTGGGCAGCGCCGACGGGTCGCCGAACGGCTCCCCGAAGCTGGCCGCGAGCTCCGTGGCCAGCTCGAGCGCCCCGTGCAGCGAGAGCCGCTCGGTGACGTGGCTGGTGCCGAGGTGCTCGGCCACGGCCCGTGCCGCCGCAGACTCGTCGTAGCGGTCCTCCTCGAAGCCGACCGTGAACGTCTTGACCTCGCCGCCGGCCCCGGCCATCAGCGCGACGATCGTCGACGAGTCGACGCCCCCCGAGAGGAAGGCGCCGAGCGGCACGTCGGCGATCATCTGCAGGCGCACGGACCGGGTGAGCAGCTCCTCGAGCCCCTCGACGGCCTCCTCCTCGGAGACGTCGAGACGCGGGGCGAGGGCGTGCTCGAGGGGGTCCCAGTAGCGCCGCACGGCGGGGCCACGGCCGTCGAGGAGCAGGTAGTGCGCGGGGGGCAGCTTGCGCGCGCCGGCGTAGGCGGTGCGCGGCGACGGCACGTAGCCGTACTGCAGGTACTGCGCCAGCGCCACGCGGTCGACCGCCGTGTCCACCCACGGGCAGAGGGTGAGGGCCGACAGCTCGGAGGCGAAGGCGAAGCGTCCGGGCGCGGACGCGTAGTAGAGCGGCTTCTCGCCAGCGCGGTCGCGAGCGACGAAGAGGGTCCTCTCCGCGGCGTCCCAGATCGCGAAGGCGAACTGGCCGACGAGGCGCTGCAGCACGTCCACGCCCCACTCGGCGTAGCCGGCGAGGAGCACCTCGGCGTCGGTGCGGGAGGCGAAGGCGTGGCCCTTCCCCTCCAGCTCCTCCCGCAGCTCGAGGAAGTTGAAGACCTCGCCGTTGAAGGTGAGGACGTAGCGTCCGCGGTACGTCATCGGCTCGTGGCCGGCGGCCGACGTGTCGATGATGGCGAGGCGCCGGTGGCCGAGGGTCAGCCCCGCCCCCTCGTCGCTCCACACGCCCTCGTCGTCGGGCCCGCGGTGGGCCAGCGCGGCGAGCATGCCGCGCACCGCCCGCTCGCGCTCAGGACCCTGACCCGCTGCCAGGACGCCAGCTATCCCGCACATCGCCTGCCACCGCCGAACGCGTACATCTCAGACGCGCCCTGCCGTGACCTCCGCGGAGCGTGGGACGTAGGTGGAGCCGACAGGCTGCGCGGGCTCGAGCGAACCGGCCGCGACGAACGGCGCGGCGCGACCGCGGCGAGCCTCGTGCAGCAGCGCTCGCGCGTCCACGGCCGACGGGAGCTTGGCGAGCAGCCCGTCGAACGCCTTGTGTGGGGTGAGCACCACCACGAGCCCCTCGGCCGCGCTCGCGTGCTCGAGGGGTACGAGCCTGACGTTGGGGAGCCGGGCCAGGCTCCCGGGCAGCGCCTCGAGGTACGGCTCGACGACGTCGATCCTCAGGCGCGCGTCGCCGGCGAGCTCGTGGACGACCTCCACGGCGGGAGACTCGCGCGTGTCGTCGACGTCGGGCTTGTAGCTGATGCCGAGGAGGGTGACGCGGTCGGCGCCGTCAAGGCGGGCGCGCACGGCGTCGGCGACGCGGCGGGGGAGCGCGTCGTTGATGGCCCGCGCGGTCCGCAGCAGCCGCGCCTCCTCGGGGTCGATGGCCACGAGGAACCACGGGTCGACGGGGATGCAGTGGCCGCCCACGCCGATGCCCGGCTCGTGGAGGTTGACGCGCGGGTGGCGGTTCGCCAGGGCGAAGGCCGCGTCGGCGTCGACGCCCACCGCGGCCGCCAGCGCGGCGAGCTCGTTGGCGAGCGCGATGTTGACGTCGCGGTACGTGTTCTCGAGGAGCTTGGCGGTCTCGGCGGTGCGGGCGTCGGTCTCGACGACGGCGCCGCGCACGAACCGCCGGTAGAGCCGCGCGGCCGCGGCCGTGGCCTCCGGCGTGGTGCCGCCCACCAGGCGGTCGTTGTGCACGAGCTCGCTCAGCAGGTTGCCCGGGATCACGCGCTCGGGGCAGTGCGCTAGAAGGTAGTCGGCCGCGTGGTGGAGGCCGGTGAGCTCGCGGATCACGTCGGCGACGAGCCCCTCGCAGGTGAGGGGCGGGACCGTCGACTCGACGATGACGAGGTCGCCGGGCCTGAGGACGCGGGCGATCGAGCGCGCCACGGCCTCGACGGCGTCGAGGTCGGGGCTCTTGTCCGGCTTGATGGGCGTGCCGACGGCGACGATGTGCACGTCGGCCGTCACCGGCTCCAGGGAGGCCCGCAGCCGGCCGGCGGACGCGGCCCTGGCGACGAGCTCCGGCACGCCGGCCTCGTCGTAGTGGCGGACCCGGCCGGCGTTCACGAGCGCCACGAGGTCGGCGTCGAGGTCGATGCCCGTCACGGACAGGCCCGTGTCGGCGAGCATCGCTGCGGTCGGGAGGCCGATGTAGCCCAGGCCGTGGACGGCGACCGTGGGCTCCCGCACCGGCCCTGGTGAGGAAGATGAGGTGGGAGTTGCGTCCTCGACGCGCATAG
>DASVDQ010000009.1 GCA_036381035.1 Trueperaceae bacterium
ACAAGGCCGGGCGGGTGCTGGCTGAGGTGATCATGCGCGGCGGGGCGCTGACGGTCGACGTGGAGACCACCGGCTACCCGGTGGGCCACGCGCACCATCGGCTGCGCACGGTGCAGCTGGGTGACGAACACGCCGCGGTGGTGCTCGACGCCACCGATCCCGAGCAGGCCGAGGTGGCCCGGGTGGCGCTGGCGGCCGCGCCCCGGCTGCACGCGCACAGCGCCACCGCCGACCTGGTGCCGCTGGCGGCCGCCGGGCTGGTCGATGTGGACGCCTGGGAGCGGATGCACGACACCGTGCTGCCGGCCAAGCTGGCCGACCCGGCGAGCACCGGCAGCGATCCGGGGTTGAAGCAACTGGCCGCGTCCGTGCTCGGCGACCAGGCGGTGACGCCGGCGGCCGACGCCGCTCGTGCGGCGCTGTTCAAGGCCGGGCGGTGGTTGACCGACACCGAGGCGACCACGCCGCCCGAGCGCAGCGGCTGGGCGCAGGTGGACCCGGTGTGCACCACGATGGTGCGCTACGCGGCCGCCGACGTGCTCGACACCGCGGCGCTGGCCGCCCGGCTGCCCCGCCCGCCCGCGGTGGTGCTTGAGCGCGAGCGGGCGGTGCAGCGCATCACCGCCCGGGTGACGCACCGCGGGCTGCGCATCGATGGCGAGCAGGTGGCCGCGCTGATCGCCGAGCACACCGCCGCCCGCGAGGCGGCCGCCGCTCGGGTGCGCGCGTTCGGCATCGACAACCCGGCCAGCGACCGGCAGGTGGCCGCCGCGCTGATCGCGCTCGGTGCCGAGCTGCCGCGCACGAGGCCGAGCCAGAAACACCCCGACGGGCAGCCCAGCGTGGCCGCTGCGGCCCTGGAACGGCTGAGGGGCACCCCGGGCAAGGGTGGCGAGCTTTCGGCCGCCGTGCTCGACTACAGGCGGCACGAAACGGTGCTCTCGGTGTTCCTGGAGCCTTACCGCCAGCTCGTGCGCTCCGGCGACGGGCGCGCCCGCCCGACCGTCTACACGCTGGGCACCGATACCGGGCGCATGTCCTGCGTGCGGCCCAACCTGCAGCAGCTGCCCCGCGAGGGCGGCGTGCGTGCGTGCATCGCCGCCGATCCGGGATACGTGCTGATCTCGGCCGACTTCTCCGGTGTGGAGCTGCGCGTGGCCGCGGCGCTGTCCGGTGACCCCAACCTTCGCCGGATGATCGTGGAGGGTGTGGACCTGCACTGGGAGATCGCCCGCCAGGTCTGGGGACCCGAGGCGACCAAGGCCGACCGCTACGCGGCCAAGCGGATCGTGTTCGGCCGCCTGTACGGCGGCGGGGTGCCCACTTTGGCCGCGCAGGCCGGTGTCAGTGAGTCGGTGGCCGCCAGCGCTGTCGACGTGCTCGACGCGATGACGCCCGGTCTGGCCGCCTGGTCACGGATGATCCGCGAGTCAATCAAGCATGGGCGCACGCAGTTTCCGAGCTACGCCGGGCGCGTCATCCACTTCCCGCCCGACTACCCCCACAAGGGACCGAACTACGCGATCCAGGGGACCGCGCGCGAACTCCTGGTGGACGCGCTGCTGCGCTGGGACGCGACGCGCTGGGGTGGCGGCGTGGTGCTGCCGGTGCATGACGAGATCGTGGCGATGGTGCCCGAGGCCGACGCCGAGCAGGCGACAGCCGCGCTCGTGCAGTGCATGACCACCGAGCTGTTTGGGGTGCCTATCGTGGCCGAGGCCAGTGCGCCCGCGCGCGCCTGGCAGGACTCTGTGTGATCCGCTAGCCGCGCTGCCCGTTCAGCTTCTTCGCCGCCGCGGCCGCGCCGTCCGGGCTCTCGGCCCACACCGCCCAGCCGTTGCCCACCGCGATGTTGCCGCCGAACTGCCGGGCCGCATCAGTCCACTGGTCACGCAGCTGGTCGGACTCGAACACGGCCACGGTCAGCTCGTGCTTGCCGAGCATGCACCGGCCGGTCTCCCGTGAGTACAGCTGCGTTCCGATCACCTCACCGTCACAACCCAACTGCTGCATCAGGTCTGCCACCCGCAGCTCGGCCGGCTTGGCCGCCTCGGGTGTCGGGGACTGCGCCGGTGCGGTCGAGGTGGTCTGCCCGGCCGATGTGTTCCGGGCCGGCTCATCGCCGCCCGAGGCCAGGGCCAGCACGACCACGGCGGCCGAGGCTGCGGCGAGCACGCCCGCGGCGACCAGCAGCAGGTTCCGGCGACGGCGCCGCCGACGTGCTGATATTGATGTTGATGTAACAAAACCCATGCCCCGCAGACTAGACCCATGCCCGACCACCGGATGCCCGGCGACACGACACGCAAGGGCTACGGCGCCGAGCACCAGGCGCTGCGCCGCCGCTGGCGGCCGCTGGTCGATGCCGGGGCGGTGGTCTGTCCACGCTGCCACCAGCCGATCCGGCCCGGGCAACCGTGGGACCTGGGCCACGTCGACGGTTCCGGGCGGCGCCTGTACTCCGGCCCTGAGCACCGCCGGTGCAACCGCTCGGCAGGTGCCCAGGCACGGGCCGCGCGCGATCCGGCGCCCCGGCCGCGCACGAGATGGTGAACGCGCCGCGTTGACTCTTAAGAGTCAAGATAGGTAGGTACATCGATTTCTTCCCGCCAGCGCCGGCCCCGCTGATCCACGCACCTCCCTTTTTCCCTCCCCGGGGCGGTCAGGCGGTACGGGCGATCAGCACGCGGGGGCGCAGCCTCGGGCGGACCGGCTGGGTCTGGGCGAGGTAGACGGCGCCGGCCGCGGCGTACGCCGCGTTGACGTGCCCGAGCCCGCGGCGCGCGAACCGCCAGCCGTCGCCGGAGTGCAGGCGCTGGGCGCCGGCCACGTGGGCGTCGAGCAGCGGATCGGCGGGGTGCAGGATGCGCCGGGCCGCCACGAGGTCGGCCAGCCCCATGCACGCCTCGGCCACCGTGGCGCCCTTCAACTCGACGTACTCGCGGCGCGGCCGGCGGCGTTTGGCACCGTCGGGCTCGGCGGGGCGCAGTATGGGCGCGAGGGCTGCAGCTGGGCCGGACGGGAACCAACCGACCGCCCTGGGGTCGATCCGGTCGAGCAGGTCGCCCAGCTCGGCGCGCGCGGTGTCGGTGGAGTCCCATGCGGCGACCGGCTCGACGCGCACGCGCCCGTCATCGAGCTGGGCCGCGGCGAGCAGCGCCACGTGCGCGCCGTCGGGCGCCACGTCCACGCACACCATCACCCGGTCGCGTAGGCCGTCCATCGTGCCGGCTGGGTCGGCGCAGTCACGCCACGCGGGCAGATCGATGGCGCCATCGAGCACGTCGACGCGCTGGCACAGCACCTCGGTACGAAAGACCGCGGGTGGGTCGGTACCGAGCGCCGAGCGGATCGCCGCCTCGGACACGGTGTACCCGAGCCCGGGATTCGCCTGGGCCCACGCCTCGGTGTCGTCCAGCTCGCACCCGTCGGGCCCGGACCACTCCAGCAGGCAGATGGACGGGTCCCGGCCGGACAGCGCGGCGTCACGCAGGTGATTGAGCACGATGGACTGTTCATCACCCGCGTTCGAGATGGCCCAGATCTGTCCGTTCGCCCGCGCCAGGGTGGTCTTGGACAGCGCCGACCAGGCGTCCCACGACCGGTGCTCGCGGATCTCGTCCATGTTCAGGTGGTCGACGGACAGTCCACGCCCGGCGCTGCGGTTCGCCGCCGCGATCTTGTATCGGGCGCCGCTGGCGAGGCGGAACCATTCGTCCCCGTTGACGTGGCGCACGGTGTCCAGCTCGGCCGCCAGCTCGGGCACGCTGCGGATGGTGTCCAGGCACGCCGACCAGACCTCGCGCGCGAGGCTTACATCCTGGCCGACACCGAGCACCATGCGGGCGCCGTCGACGTACAGCCGCCAGAGCGCCACCGTGCGGCTCAAGTGCGTCTTGCCATTCTGCCTGGCGACCAAGATGACGATGACCCTGAACCGGTAACTGCCATCGGGCAGGAGTTCCAGGGCGCGGATGACCGCCTCTTCCTGCCACGGCAACAGCGGCTCGCCGAGCACGTCGCGGGCGAAGTCGATGACCTCGAATCCGCGGCTGGTACGGCGAGTCAGCCGGCGTAGCGGCTCGGTGGCAAGCCGGGGTTCACGCCGGCCGACGATGCGGCGACGTTTCGCCCACTCCGCAGGGTGGCGTTCGCGCAGGTGGTCGTCACAGAGCCCGAGCGCGAGCGGGGCGAGCTGGCAGCCGCGGACCGTGCAGCGCTCAGGCCGGTCGGCGCGCCGCGCGGATGGCGGCGAGCTTGCCTTGGCCCTGGCCTTGGCCACCGGCGCCCCCCTTCTGCAGTGCGGCACGTGCCCGCGGCGTGGCGCCCAGCGATTCGAGGACCGCGAGCAGCTTGGGCCCGAGATCGTTCAGCGTTTCGTCGGTTCCGGCGTCGATCGCGGCCGCGTACTTGCGCGCCAGCACCACCGCGGCGTCGTCGGCGGCGGCGAGGTCGAGGTGCTTCAGCGTGGCGTTCACGGCCGGCGTAAGCAGCCGGTCAGCGGGCTGCAGGTGACGCGCCATGACACCTCCAACCGAAAATCTTCCTTCGATCGTACGGATCGACCGTAAATCCTCCTGCTAACCTGGGCTCGTGCCCCCCGTTTGGCGCAAGATCTTTCGCCGTACGCCGCGGCCGAGCACGACAGGCCGCCGGCCGGTCACGTTCGCGTTGGAGGCGCCGCCGGAGATCACCGGGCTGCCGGAGCTGACGGGGATCGCGCCGCGGATCTCCCGCCGGGAAGCTCTGCAGGTGCCGGCGGTGATGCGCGCCCGCAACCTGATCTGCGGCTCGCTGGCGACCCTGCCGATCCGGGTGCACGGTCCCGACCGGCGCGTGGTCGATAACGTCACGTACCTGGTGCCGCAGCCCGACCCGGACATCCCGGCGTCGGTGATGATCGCGCAGACCGTCGAGGATCTGCTGTTCGAGAGCGTGGCGTGGTGGAGGGTCACGCAGTTCGGCTGGCACGGCTACCCGGTAGCGGCCCGGCACGTGCCGGTCACGTCGGTGTACATCGCCGGTAGCCCGGCGCTGCCGTCCGACAAGCTGATCAGCGCCGATCAGCCGTTCCCCGTCGACGGGCAGGTGTTCATCGACGGTGTGCCGGTTGACGACAGGGAGATCATCCGGTTCGACTCCCCCAACCCGCCGCTGCTCGTGCACGCCGCCCGGGCCATCCGTACCTGTCTGCTGCTCGACCGCGCCGCCGCGCTGTACGCCAAAGACCCGCTGCCGTTGGCGTATTTCGAGCCAAGGGAGGGCGCCGATCCCGCGACCGATGAGGAGATTCAGCAGGTCCTGGACGACTGGGAGAAGGCACGCCAGCAGCGCGCCACCGGTTTCGTCAACGCCGCCCTGCGGCTCAACACGGTCGGGTGGACGCCCGAGCAGCTTCAGCTGGCCGACGCCCGCCAGCACGCCGTGCTGGAGATCGCCCGGGCCGCCGGCGTCGACCCCGAAGACCTGGGCGTGAGCACCACGTCCCGCACGTACCAGAACAGCGAGCAGCGCCGCCAAGACCTCATTGACTTCACCCTCGGCCCGTACGTGTCCGCGATTCAGGACCGACTGTCCATGCGCGACGTGCTCCCGCGTAACTACGTGGCCCGCATCGACTTCGGCGGGTTCCTGCGCGGCGACACGAAGACCCGCATGGAGACCTACAAGATCGGCAAGGAGGTCGGCGCGTACACCGAGGACGAGATCCGCGAGCTGGAGAACCGGCCATCACTGACGCCGGCGCAGCGCCGCGCCATCGAACCCGCCACCGCCCCTGCGCAGCCGCCGCGGCCGCCGCAGCCGTCGGCACGCGACACCACCGAGGAGCCCGTCATGAGCCGCGGCATCATGTACCAGTTCAGCGAAGACAACGCCCCGATCCGGCTGTCGTTCGCTGACGCACAGACTGTCAACTTCCGCGTGGACCCGGAGAAGCGCACCGTCAGCGGGTTGGCGGTGCCGTGGCGAAAGGTCGCCCGTAACGGGTTCGCCAAGTGGAAGTTTGATGAGGGTTCCCTGCGCTGGTCCGATCCGGCGCGGGTGAAATTGAATCTCGATCACGACCGGTCCCAGACGCTCGGACGTGCAGTCCGTCTCCAGGAGACCTCGGCAGGTCTGGACGTTACGTTCAAGATCGCCCGAGGAGCCGAGGGCGACCGAGCCCTTGCCCTTGCCGAGGATGGCGTCTACGACGGGTTCTCCATCGAGATCGATTTCGAGTCCGAGGGCGACGACTGGCAGCCCGACCCGTCTGACGAGTCGGTGCGGCTGGTGCGCCGGGCCACGCTGCGGGCTGTCGCCTTGACGCCCATGCCCGCATTCGATGACGCGCGAGTCACGCGCGTCGCTGCATCCAGGACAGGAGAAACGACAGTGCCCCAGACGACCGCCGCGTCGGCCGCCCCGGCGGCCGGAGACGGCACCACCCAGACCCAGACCCAGACCCAGACGCCCGCGGCGGTGGCGCTCAGCGCCGAGCAGCTGGAGACCCTCGCCACCCGGCAGGGCGAGGCATTCGAGCGCGCGGTGACGCAGATCTTCGAGCGGATGGCGACGCCGCAGGCCGGCTCGTCCCCGGTTCCGGCGGCCCGGGCGTACATCACCCGCGAGGAGCCCGTCTACACCTTCTCGGGCGGTGGCGGCCCCTCGCTCGTGCGCGACGCCTGGCACGCCCGCATCGAGGGCAACCAGGAGGCGCGCGAGCGGCTGGCGAAGTTCGGCCGCCAGCAGGAGGAGATGGTGCAGCTGGCCCGGCGGCACCCGGAGATCGCCCAGCAGTTCGCCACCGTCTCCACCTCGACCGCCTCGGCGGTCATCCCGCCCGGCTACCGGCCCGACCTGTACGTCACCCAGCTGCTGCAGGGCCGCCCGCTGGTCGACGCCGTGTCGCGGGGCACGCTCACCGACGCGACCCCGTTCGTCATCCCGAAGTTCGTTTCGGCGACGGGTGCGGCCGGCGACCACACCGAGGGCACCAACCCGTCCGACGGCACGTTGGACCTCAACACGGTGACGGTCACCCCGGGCGGTGTGAGCGGGAAGTTCATCCTGACCCGGGAGATCATCGACAGCTCGAACCCGGCCATCGACCAGATCGCGTTCACCGCGATGCGTGAGGCGTACGCCCAGAACACCGAAGCCAAGCTCTACGCCGAGCTGAACGGCGCCAATGGGCAGGGCGGCACCATCACGGGCGGGTTCGTGCCGTCGGGTGCGCAGGCGTACGCCGTCACGGCCACCGACGGCGCCGCCCTGGTCGCCGCCGCGCGAGAGGCCCTTGCGGCGTACCCGTTCCGCCGGTTCGGCGCCCCCAACCGGATGCACCTGTCCGCGTCGGCCACTTCGCTGTTCGCCAGCGCCGTCGGCTCCGACGGCCGCCCGCTGCTGCCGTCCATCGGGGCGACCAACACGGCCGGCGTCGGCAACGCCGTCCAGCAGGGCTGGTTCGTGGACGGGCTCGCCGCGGTGCCCACCTGGTCGATGACCGGCAACGCCGCCGGCGACGCGGACATCTTCATCTACAACAGCCTGGATGTGTGGGCGTGGGAAAGCCCGCTCCTCACGTTCAGGTTCGAGGAGAAGAGCGGCCCGGCGAACATCGAGCTGGCGCTGTTCGGCTACTTCGCGTGCCGGCTCCTGCGCCCGGTCGGGCTCGTGGGTATCCGGCACAACACCGCGTGAGGCTAGCGGTGGCTACGAAGAAGCGCACAACCAGGCGGCCGGCGTCCACACAGGACGCCGGCCAGCCGGCCGCCGTGCAGGAGCCGCCGGCCGTCGAGACCGTCGAGCAGGAGCAGACCACCGACTACACGCGGTGCGGCGGTCACATCCTGACCGAGTACGGCTGGGTGCCGGAGAGGCGGTGAACGATGGCTTGGCCGCCCACGCTCGACCAGCTCAAGCGGGATATGAAGATCGAGGATGACCGCGACGACGAACGTCTGCAGCAATGCCTCGACGCCGCCGTGGCGTACGTTGAGCGCGTCCGCAAGGGCGACTTCAACTTCACCACGGACCCCGAGTCGGAGCTGCCGGAGCCGACCGCGGATCTGATCCTCGGCACGCTGCGTCTGGCCGGACGCTGGCACATCCGTCGCCGGTCCCCCGATGCGCTGGTCGACATGGGCGAGCTGGGGCTGTCCCGCATCGCCACAACGGACCCGGACATTGAGCGGTTGCTGCGCATCGGCCGGTTCCAGAAGGCGAGGGTCGGCTGATGGACGTCAAGACGGCCGCCCAAGGTGTCGAGACGGCGCTGCGCGGTGCCGTCCCGAAACTGCGGGTGCACACCGACCTGGGCGCCACAGTGGACCCGCCGGCGGCGGTGGTCGGGCCGCCGCAGTTGACCTGGACGGGCTACGGGAGGGGACCCAACCTGGCCCGGTTCCTGGTGTACGTCATCGTCGCCGCCGATGACCGCGCCCTTGAGCGGCTGTGGGATCTGGTGCCCCAGGTCGCCGCGGCGCTGGAGGCGTCCGAGGCCGATATCACCGTCACCCAGGCCAATCCCGCCCGCTGGCCCGCCGGTGGCGTCGACCTTCCTGCCTACGAAATCACCACGGAGGTGGCACTATGACCCAGCCGCTGCCGCACCACCGCAAGCTGCGCCGCATCATGCTCGAACTCGACGGCGTGGACTACAGCGAGCAGCTTCAGACCGGCCGCGTGGTCAACAACACCGGGGACGCCGAGAGGTTCTACACCTTCGGCCCCGTCGGCGAGTTCCTGGAGCCGGCCGAGCCCGAATACGCGCTCGAACTGACCCTGTACTCGGACTGGCGCTCGGCCGGTATCTCGACCTACCTGACCGAGAACGACCACACCATCGTGCCGTTCACGTTCGAGCAGCACGTGGGGATCGTCGGGGAGCACGTGCGCTACACCGGCAACGTGCTCCTCAAGGCGCCGAGCGCTGGCGGTGAGGCCCGGGCGCAGGACATGACCGAGGTGACGCTGCAGATCGAGGGCAAGCCCACGTTCGAGCAGGTCACCACGCCGTAACGGCAAGGACGGAGGCAAGCCGTTGTTCACCTTCACAGTTCACCCGGAGGGCGAGGAACCCTTCACCGTCGTCGCTGAATGGCGCGATGTCGTCACGTGGGAGAAGACCAGCCAGGGAAAGCGGTGCTTTCAGGATCTCCAGGAACGGCTGCGCGCCGAAGACCTGAACAAGCTGGCATGGATCGCCGCACGTCGACAAGGGCTGTTCAACGGCAGCCTGGCGGAGTTCGACAAGACGGTGAACCTCGACTTCAAGTTTGACGAGGAGGAGCCGGACCCTACCCAGCCGGCTCGCTGAGCCGGACGTGCGTGGCCCTGGCCATAGCGACCGGCATACCGCCGAGCGTGTGGGCCGCCGAAGACACCCGCACCGTTTACACCGCCCTGCACCTGCTGGAAAAGCAGGCCGAGCAGATTGGAGGGAACCGTGGCTAAGCGGCAATCGCTGACGCTGACCCTCCACATCCAGGGCGCCCGGGAAACGCTGCGGGCATTCGGCCAGCTGCCGAAAGAGGCCAACGACGCGCTGCGCGCCCGCTCCCTGGAGCTGGCCGAGTCGTTGGCGGTCAAGGCCAGGGGCGCCGGTGTGGCCGAGGGTCGGCAGGCCCGGCTCGTGGCGTCGACGGTGCAGGCTCGCCGCGACCGGCTGCCGGTCATCGTCGCCGGCGGCACTAAGCGGCTGGGCCGCAAGCGCACCCCCGCGTTCGGGCTGCTGTTCGGCAGCGAGTTCGGTATGGACTCGCGGTCCGGTTGGTACGCGGCGCCGCGGTACGACAACGCCACCGGCCAGCAGTACAAGCCGCACCGAGGCCGCGACTCGTACTGGTTCTTCAAGACCGCGGACGACAACCAGGCAGAGATCTCGGCCGCCTGGAACCGCGCCGCCGATGACGTGCTACGTGCGTTCGGGGGTGCGTAGTGGCGCTAGGCATCCGTGACATCCGCATCCGGTTCGGCGGGGACGCCAAGGGTCTGCGGAAGGCCACCTCCGACGGTCAGCGGATCATCAAGGGCTTCTCCGACAAGGTCGGCGGCACGCTGCGTCGCGTAGGCGAGATCGCCGCCGGTGTGTTCAGCGGGCAGGTGATCGGCCGCGCCGTCGAGGGGGTCAAGCAGTTCGTCGGCGGCTCGGTGGAGGCTGCCAGCAACCTCGCCGAATCGCTCAACGCCGTCAACCAGATCTTCAAGGGCTCCGCTGACGAGATCCATCGGTGGGGACAGGCAAACGCCAACTCGCTCGGTCTGTCCAGGAGAGCCTTCAACGACTTGGCCGTGCCGCTCGGCGCGATGCTCAAGAACGCCGGGCTGTCGCTGCCGCAGGTCACCGACTGGACCAAGAAGCTGACCGAGCGCGCTGCCGACATGGCCAGCGTGTTCAACACCGACGTGTCGGAGGCCCTGACCGCGATCCAGGCCGGGTTGCGGGGCGAGACCGACCCGCTGGAGCGGTTCGGTGTCTCGTTGAGCGCCGCGCGCGTCGAGGCCGCGGCCCTGGCGGCGACCGGCAAGAAGAGCGCGAAAGACCTGACCGATCAGGAGAAGGCAACCGCCCGCCTCAACCTGATCATGCAGCAGACCGCGGACACCGCCGGCGACTTCCGGCGCAACTCCGACGGGCTGGCCAACTCCCAGCGCATCGCCGCGGCTCGGGCCGAAGAGCTGCAGGCCAAGATCGGCGAGAAGCTGGCGCCGGTTGTGGCCAAGGTAACCGAACTCAAGGTCAAGCTGCTGGAAGTCATCGACGGCAAGGTGTTGCCGGCGTTCGAGCGACTGTCCAAGAGCGACCTGGCCGACTGGGTGCGAAACAAGCTCGTGCCCGGGCTGCGCGACCTGGGACAGCGCGCGCTGGAGCTCGGGCAGTGGGTGATGTCCAACGTCATCCCCGCTGTCGCCGGGTTCGGCCGGTGGCTGGTGAAGTACCAGGGCTGGCTTATCCCGATCGCCGCCGGCATCGGCGCGGTGGTCGTTGCCCTGAAGGTGTACAAGACCGTCGTCACGGTGGTGCAGGCGGTCACCCGGGCGTGGATCGCGGTGCAGACGATTCTCAACGTCGTGCTGACCGCGAACCCGATCGGGCTGATCGTGCTGGCCATCGTGGCGCTTGCCGCCGCGTTCGTGGTCGCCTGGAAGCGGTCCGAAACGTTCCGAAATGTCGTTACCGCCGTCTTTAACGCGATCAAGGGTGCGGCACTCGCGGTCGGCCGGTTCTTCAAGGACACCCTTTGGCCGTGGATACGCGATTCCTGGAACCGGCAGCTGGCAATAGCGAAGTCGGTATGGGAATGGCTGAAGGGTCTGCCGGACAGGATCAAGACTCGGTTCGCTCAACTGGCGGGCATCATCTCGGCGCCGTTCCGTAGCGCGTTCAACCGGATCGCTGACCTCTGGAACGGCACCGTGGGCCGGCTGCGGTTCAGTGTCCCGTCGTGGGTGCCCGGGCTCGGTGGCAAGTCCTTCTCGCTGCCGCAGCTGCCGAAACTCGCCCGCGGCGGGCGAATCCTCGAATCCGGCGCCGCGATCGTTGGGGAGCGCGGCCCGGAAGTGGTGCACCTGCCCCAGGGCGCGACCGTGGCGCCGCTCGACCGCGCCGGCGGCCCGGAGGTCATCGAGGTGCACTTGGACCTGGGCGAGGGCATCCGCCAGGTGGTCGAGATCAACCTGCGGCGGCGTGACCGTCGGCTGCGCCGGCGGGTGCTGGCGGGGGTGAGGTGACATGGCGCCCCCGTACAGCAGTTTCGAGGACCTGGCCGCCGAGCAGGTCGAGGGCGTGGACTACACCCGCACGGCGGTGGTTCCCGCCGGCGCGTTCCTGTCCGCCATCGCCATCCACGGCGGCGGTATCGAGCCAGGCACCGGAGAGCTCGCCCGGCACGTCGCCGGCGACCGGATGGCGTTCTACGAGTTCGCCGGCATCAAGGCGTCGGGGAACTCGGACCTGCACATCACGTCGACCCTGTTTGATGAGCCGCTGTGCCTGGACCTGCAGGCCAAGGTGTACCGCACCATCTCGTTTCACGGATACACCGGCACCACCGGGCTCGCGGAAACCCAGATCGGCGGGCTCGACGGGCGGCTGCGCGAGTTGATCCGCACAGCGTTGACCAACGCCGGGTTCACTGTGGTCGATGCTGTCTCGGAGGTCGCCGGCGCCGATCCCGACAACATCGCCAACCGGAACCGCTCGGGTGCCGGCGTGCAGCTGGAGCTTTCCCGCGCGCTGCGTGAGTCGTTCTTCCCGGGCGGGGACCTGTCGGCGGCCAACCGGGCGAGCGGGGTGCGCACCCAGGCGTTCTACGACTACGCCAACGCCGTGCTCAGCGCCGTGTCGGTGGCGCTGGCGTACGACGGCACCCTGTCGCGGGTTCAGCTGAACACCGTGGCGCCAGGGCTGTTCGATGACTTCGCGCGGGACAACTACACGGCGCCGCAGAACCTGAACACCAGTTTCGAGGTCAACACCGCGGGCTGGTTCGCCACGGGCGGGACCTTGACCCGCTCCACCGCCCAGGCTCACGACGGGGTGGCGTCCGCCCTGCTGACGCCGGACGGGGCATCCGTCGAGGCGAAGGCGTTCAACGGGCTGATCACGGTGACCGCCTCGCGGACCTTCCGGGCGAGCGCGTGGGTGCGCTGCGCGGTGTCTCGGAACGTCGTTATCGGCATCGACTGGCACCAGCCCGAGTCCGGCGGTAGTGCGTACATCTCGTCTTCGCTGCAGTCGGTGGCGGTGACCGCGAACACGTGGACGCGCATTGAAGTGGTCGGCACCGCCCCGGCCAACGCCGGGCGGGCACGGATAACCGTGTCGATGACCGGCAGCCCGCCAGCCTCGCACCTGCTGCACATCGATGAGGCCGAGCTACGTCAGCTAATCCCCGGCTGGGGCACGTCGACCAGCGGCCACGCGTACCTGCACGTCGGCGGGACGGACACCGATTACCAGGTCATCGGCGGGGTGGGGCAACACATCCTGCCCGCCATCAACGTGTCCCGGTGGTCGCTGGCCGCCGTGAGCGCGCTCGATTGCGACGTGACCGCCGTTGTCTCCACCGGCGCGCTGGCGGTCGGGGGGTCACAGTTTCTGGCGGTCGGCGGCCGGCTGTCGGACGACGCCACGACCGGCTACCTCGCCCGCCTGGACTTCAACACCTCGCAGGAAGTGGTGCTGACCCTGCGTAAGCGGGTGTCGGGCACCGAAACGTTCCTCGTGCAGGACATCACCGAGCTGACGCACCAGGCCGGGCAGCAGTACGCGGTGCGGCTGCAGGTGGTCGGCCAGACCCTGCGCGGCAAGTGCTGGCTGGCATCCGGGCCGGAGCCGCCCGACTGGAACCTGCAGACCACCGATCCCGACATCGACCAGCCCGGCCGGATCGGGTGCCGCTCCATCCTGTCGGTCAACAACGCCAACACGCTGCCGTTCACGACGACGTGGCACGAGATCATCACCCGGGGGGTGGCCCTGGTCGAGCGGTCGGCCAACGGGGTTACCTGGACGACGGTGCGCGGCGGGGCGGACCTCGACGGGGCGGCCGGGGCGAGCATCGAGCTGGACGACTACGAATTCACCGACTCGGTGGCCAACCACTACCGGGTGCGGGTGGTCGAGGCGGACAGCGGGGCGACGTTGTTTGTCGACGGCGACCAGATCACGCCGCAGCTGGACACCGTATGGCTCAAGAGCTTGGCCAGGCCGTTCTTGAACCGCCCGGTGACGGTCACCGACTGGTCGGACGTGACCCGCTCCAGCCGCTCGGGCGTGTTCCCCATCGTCGGGCGCAGCCGCCCGGTCGTGGTCACCGATCTGCACGGTCCCCGGCAGTGGACCCTCGACGTGGTGGCGCACACCGAGGCCGACGCCGAGAACCTGGACTTCCTGATCTCCACCGGTGAAGTCCAGTTCATCCACGTGCCCGCGGGCTCGCGCATCCCCGGCGGTTACGTGGCGCTCGGCGACACAGCCGAACGCCGGCCGCAGCCGCGCAGCCAGCGGCGCATCTTCTCCCTGGCGCTGACCGAGTGCGCCCCGCCCGGGCCCGACGTGGTGCCGGCCGTGGGCACGTGGACGACGGTCATGAACACGTTCGAGACCTGGGCCGATGTCTTGGCCGCGTTCGAGACCTGGGGCGACCTGATGCAGCTGGTCGGCTCGCCCGAGGATGTGATCGTGCCATGAGGCCGGTCAGCGCTCGGTTCCTGCGCGCGGTGCGCGACTCGCACCCGATGAACGCTCGGGCGCGCGTCGTGGCGCCCGGCCAGATCGGCACCGACCCCGACGGCGTGGAGATCGGCATTCACGATGGCGCTGTCGAGCTGAACGCCACGGCCGATGTGCGCGCCACCCTGGAGCTGACCACACCCGGGCGGGGCATGTGGCCGGACCGGCGTAACCCGCTGCTGGCGCCGTACGGCAACGAGGTCTTCGTGGAGCGCGGCGTGCAGTTCGGTGGCGGCGTCGTGGAGTGGTGCAGCCTCGGATACTTCCGCATCGACACCCCGTCCCAGGAGGAGGTGCCCGACGGGCTGATCACGCTCGCGTGCTCGGACCGGATGTCCACCATCGTGGACTCCGACCTGACCCAGCCGCGCCAGTACACCTCGGCCATGACGTTCGGCGCGGTGGTCGCCGATCTGATCGGCGACGTGTACCCGTGGGCGCAGATCGAGTGGGACGACGCCACCGAGACCCAGCCGATCGGCCGGGACATCCTGGTTGAGGAGAAGCGCTACGAGGCGTTGAAAGATCTCGCCACCAGTGTCGGCAAGATCATGTATTTCGATCACCGCGGGGTGCTGGTCATCCGCACCGCACCGGACCCCACACAGCCCGTCTGGGACATCACGCACGGCGAAGACGGCGTACTTGTCCAGGCGAGCCGGGAACTCACCAGGGTGGGCGTGAAGAACGGCTGGGTGGTCACCGGCGAGACCGCCGACACCGACAACGCGGTGCACGTGGTCGTGGTCGACAACGACCCCGCCAGCCCGACCTACTGGCACGGCTCGTTCGGCAAGGTGCCCGGTAGGCACTCCTCCCCGCTGATCACCGATCCCGGGCGAGCGTTCGCGGCTGGCCGCCAGTTGCTGCGCCAATCGATCGGCCTGCCCTACACCGTGTCTTTCGGCGCAGTGCCCAACCCTGCGCTGGAGCCCTGGGACCCGATCCGCGTGTCCTACTCCGACACGCACGGGCGGGAATACCACGTCATCGAGCAGCTTTCGATACCGCTGACGGCCGGCGAAACCATGACAGGCCGGACCCGTCAGCAATCACTCGTGATCGTGGGGGGTGCGACGTGACGACACGTCGAGCGATAGTGACCGCCGCGGGGGCGGCGGTGGGTCTGGCGAGCCTGGGGGCGGACGGGCCGCGCTCGGAGGATCTGGCGCCGCTGATGGCCGCCGAGCCCGAGCCGCAGGCGGTCCGGTTCGCCAAGGGCCGCGTGGTCGAGTGGGACCCGGTGACCGGCCACAACGTCATCGAGCTGCGGGGCACGCGCCTGGTTGACCTGCAGCTCATGATGGCCACCTCGGGCGAGGCGCTGGCCATCGCGCCCGGCGACTGGGTGGGGCTGCACATCATCGGCGCCGGCGCGGCCGCCAC
The DNA here is from genome assembly GCA_036381035.1 of Trueperaceae bacterium. Lineage (NCBI taxonomy): Bacteria > Thermotogati > Deinococcota > Deinococci > Trueperales > Trueperaceae > Trueperaceae bacterium. The sequence goes on from DASVDQ010000009.1 coordinate 15,608, forward strand.
GGTCTACGTGGTCGGGCGCATCACGCGCCCCGGCGCGGACGCCGCCGAGGTCATCCGGCGGGTGCTGAGCAGCAACACCTACAGCGCCTCGGTTGTCCCCCACGAAGTGCTCGGCCCCAGCAACCCGGCGGTGTTCACCGACCTGGCGACGCCAGGGCCGACCCTCTCGAACATCCCAATCCACAACGGGCGCTGCCTGGTCACGGTCAGCAGCCAGCTCGGGCACGGTGGAAACACCGCGTTCTGCCACGCCGCGATGGGATTCGAGATCAGCGGGGCGACCAGCCAGGCACCCACCCTCGACCTTTCGCTTGAGGTCATGGTGGTGGAGCAAGGTTTCCTGATCGGCGCGTCGCGGACCTTCCTGGTCGAGGACCTGGCGCCCGGGTTGCACACGTTCCAGGCGAAGTACGCCAACGGCTCGACCGCCAACAACTCCAGTTTCGAGAACCGCACGATCACGGTGATGGCGTTCTAGGAGGGGATCATGGCGCAGACATCGGTGTACGGCATCCCGTACCAGGGGACCAACGACCGCCCCAACGGGCCGCTGCTGGGTAAGCAGCTGGCCGAGGCGGTCGAGGCCGAGCTGCAGCGCATCGACGGCTCGCTGTCCAATGTCGTCTCGCGCCTGCCTCCGATCCTGCCGGGCACCTGCGTGGCCCGGCTGCGCCGCTCCTCGGGCAGCACCATCCCGCAGAGCACCGCGATCCCGTGGGACGCCGAGGATTGGGACGACCTGGGCGCCCACTCCTCCGGCTCGACCCGGTTCCAGCCGAACACACCGGGCCGCTACCTGATCACGGCAGTGATCCGACACCAGGCAATACCGCGCAGTGATCTTGACGTTGGTCCTGTACCCGCAATCTTCGCTTCCATCGCCAAGAGCGGCGTCACCGTCACGGCGACGGTGACGCAGGCAACCAACGACAGCCCGACCGCCGGCAACGGCATCAGCATCAGCGACGTGGTGGCTCTCAACGGCACCACTGACTACATCGAGGTAACCGTGGGCAACAACCAGGCGACGAACGTCAACTGCTCGGGCTCGGTGCTGACCGCCACCTACGTCGGACCGGTGGTGTAAACGATGACCACGATCATCAGCCGTGCGGCGGCGAAACTACCCCCGGTGCCGTCGAGCATCGGGCGGCGCAGCATCACGTCTTGGGCCGGTATCACCGTCCATCACACCGGCGGCGCGTTCAGCTCGTGGAAGGCCGTGCACGACTGGCAGACCAAGGGACGCCCGCCCGCTGACCGGCTGGTCTACATCGGCTACTCGTTCGGTATCGCCCACGGCCAGGTCACCGAGCTGCGCGGCTGGGACTACCACCCGGCCGGGGATCACGAGAACAGCCGGCTGCAGGTGGTCTTCGGCGGCAACTACACCAACGGGCTGCCGCCGTCGGCCGACCTGGAGGCGTTCGCCTGGTTCGTCGGTGAGGCACGCCGGCGCACCGGCAAGGCGCTACAGCTGGTGCCGCACAGCGCCGTCTGGCCGCCCGGTCACCGCTACGCGACCGCCTGCCCCGGCGCGCCGCTGCGCGGTTGGCTGGCGGCATTCGCTGGATTGGAGGAAGTGGATATGGCGGATCTGGCCAATATCGAGATCATGGTGGGCGACACTCTGCGCCTGCTGGAGAAGGGCGAGCGGGGCAGAGGTCGGGCCGAGACGCACATGGGTGGGATTCCACTCGCGTGGATCGTGCGCGTGATCGGCGAGATTCAGAACAAGCTCAACGCGCTGTCCGAGCAGGTCCAGGCGATCTCACCGACCGCGCCCGTGCCGGGCAGCCCGCTCGACCCTGCCGCGCTGCGGGCGGCGCTGGTCCAGGCCCTGCAGGACCCGGCCGTCATGGCGAAGCTGGCGACGGCCGTCGCTGACGAGACCCACCGGCGCATGGCGGGTTAGCGGTGTGGGCGAGCTGTTCGGTGCGCTGCTCGCGGCTGCCGGCGCTATCACCGTACTCGGTGCCGCGCTGGCCGCAATCGCGCGTTGGGGGGTGCGTCCGGTGGTCGGGCTGATCCGTCAGGTCCGCGAGTTCCTGGAGGACTGGCGCGGCGAGCCGGACCGGCCGGGGGTGCCTGGTCGCCGGGGCGTGATGGAGCGCCTGGAGCGCATCGAATGGCACGTGGGCAACGGCAGCGAGCCGCGGCTGCGCGACGTGGTGAACGACACCCGGGCCGAGCTGGCCCGGCTCAAGCGACAGGTCGAGGAGAAGGGGGTGGCGGATGCCTGAGCATGTCCGCGCCTACATCTACCGGGTGCTGACGGCACTCGCGCCGCTGCTCGTGGCGTACGGCGTCGTCGCCGAGGGGACGGTGGGTCTGTGGCTGCAGCTCGCCGGCGCGGTGCTGGCCGCCGGTGGCACCGGGCTGGCTGCCGCGTACACGAGCACGAGGCGGCCGCCCGACGACGCCTGAAACCATCGCTTTCACACAACCGATCAAGAACGCCCCCGAGCCGTCGGCTCGGGGGCGTGTACGTCTACAGAGGGGTGCTACGCAGGGACAAGTTCGGCACGCACTGGAACGTGCTGAACGGCCGCCGGCGGACTGAAGTTGAGCAACTCGACACGGCACTCGCCCGGACGGTTGGACAAGTACATCCCGATTGCCTCAGCCAGGGCTTCGCGCAGCTCATCGATCGTTCGGCCTGTCACGAAACAGCCCGGGAGATTTACTACCTCGGCCCAGATGTGATCTTTCTCGTAGTGGACCTTGACGTCGAACTCCCTGTACTCCGACATGTGCCCTCCCGCTATTTCAGCCCTGCCTGTTTGAGGATTCGGGCGGTGAGATCGACGCTGTACGCACCGCCATGGCAGTGAGGCAAGGTGATAGGCCGGCAGCCCTCCTTTTCCATCTTGATCACATGTTTCCCACCTTGGGTGCAAATCCACCCGTTTGCCTCTAACAACGACCGTGCTTCACGCTGGGTCATTGTCTTCGGCAATGCCCTCTTGAACCACCGTCGCACGTCACCTCCATGCACGTCCAGTGTGCGGATCAAATCACACTGTTGTAATTGATCGCAGTCCCGTTTAGGCAAGCACACCTTCATTCAAGATCACTGTCGGATCAACAACAGGACCGCCTGCTCAGCAACGATGCAGTGATGACCTTGGCGGCGGCTCGCCGACAGAGACAGCAGAACGTCCCGGCCCACCCCTCGCGCCATCGCTCGTCCGGGTGATTCCGCGTGTCGCTGATTGACGCTTAAGTGTCAAGAACCTACCTTGACTCTTAAGAGTCAATCCCGGCCAAGGAGGACACGATGACCACCAAGACCAAGACCGCCAAGACCGGCACCACGACCGGCTCGGCACTCGTCCGGGCGCTGGAAGCGGTGTGGGACCAGATCCGCCGCCACCACCCCGAGCTGCCCGAGGTGGTCATCATCACCGGCTCGGGTCTGCTCGGCGGTCTGCCCCGCTGGGGTCACTTCTGGGCCGAGCGGTGGCAGGACCGGGCGGCCGAGGACGGCGGTGGCGCGGTGACCGTGATCAACCGCAAGGCGGAACTGTTCGTCGCCGGCGAGCGGCTGGCCACCGGCGCCGAGGCGACCGTGCAGACCATGCTGCACGAGGCCGCCCACGCTCTCGCCCAGGTGCGCGGCATCAAGGACACCAGCCGGCAGGGCCGCTGGCACAACCGTCAGTTCCTGGCGATGGCCGAAGAGCTCGGGCTGACCTACCCGCACGAGCACGCCGACCCGGCCATCGGATTCTCTGCCGTCGTGATGACCGAGGCGACCAAGGCCCGGTACGCCAAGGTGATCGAGCGCCTCGACGCGGCCATCGTGGCGTTCCTGGCCGCCCCGTCGTTCATCGAGACCGGCAAGGACGGCGAGACCGGCGTGCGGCGCGTCGGCGGGCACACCGGCGGCGACGGCGGCGAGAAGCCCAAGAGCCGCAACAACCTCAAGGCCGTCTGCTCGTGCGAGCCGGCGCGCATCATCCGCGTTAGCCGCTCGGTGCTGGAGGCGGGCGCGATCACCTGCGGGGTGTGCGGCGAGGCGTTCACCGCCGAGCAGTGACCAGACAGGCCAGAAGGCCCCGACCCTGGAGATGGGTCGGGGCCTTCTGTTGGTCGCCGGCGCAAGGGCAGGGACGGCACGGCGACCCCCGGGGGGCAGGCGGCCGCGGGAAGGCTAGACGGCCGCCTCGGTGTCAGGTCGGATCAGCACCACGTCGACCGTACGACCGCAGCGGGTGCCGCGGAACCGCTCGACGCGCGTGACGCCGGGGGGCGACTCGACGCGCTGGGCGCCCAACCACGCCACCCATGTATACAGGTCGGTGGGCTTGGTGCTGCAGCCAGACTACCGCCGAGCCGTCGGGCACCAGCTCGACGCACGTGGGCGCCGGCAGGCTCGCCGCCTTGACCGCGGTGCCGAGCAGGTACCACAGCTCGGTGTCGTCGGCTGGCGTGGCCGGTTCCTCGGCCGGCGCGGTTGGCTGCTCGGCTGCCTTGGTCACAGCGCCACCTCCCGCTCGGCCACCCGCTCGGCCACCCGCTCGGCCAGCTCGTCCACGAAGTGCTCGGCCAGCGGGTGATTGAGCAGCGGGACCAGCTGGCTCGCCACGCGCGCCGCCACTTCATCGGCCACGCGCTCGATGAGCCTAGTGGTGTCGATCGTGAACGCGCCGGACAGCTGGCTCATGGCTCATCAACCCCATCGTCCATCGGCACGTCCACGGGCGGCATGTCGCTGGTGTAGACGACGCCCGAGGCCCGGGCCGAGATGATGGCGAGGATCTGGCGCACGTCGGCCACGCTCAGCGCCGGCGACGGCCGGCACCACAACGCCAGGATGTCGCGTGCCTGGTCGACGGTGGACACGCCCAGCGCGTCGAGCATGCGCAGGGCCACCGTTCCGGCGGGGGTGATCATCGCGCACCCCCACCCAGCGCCATCTGGTCGAGCGCGTCGAGCACGAGCCGGATCTCGGCGAGCCGCTGGGCGTCGGTCATGCCGACCGCGCCCCGGGCGACGCTGCCGATGCGGCCGACCGCGTACGCGTACTCCAGGCCGGTCTGACACTTGGCGAGCCGCCGCATCTGGTCGGCGATCAGCGCCACGCGGACAGCCTCATACGTCGCTGTCTCGTCTACTCTGTTCACAGCCCCTCCCATCAGGGGTTAGGTCTCGGCCGGAGGTGGGATCTCCGCGATCCGAGACCGCTTACAGGTGTCCGGTTACGTACTGATCAATCTACAGTTACGTACCTAGCCTGTACAGTACACGGCATGTCCCCCGCTACGCCAGAGAACGCGCTACGCGCCGGTATCTATTCACGCCAGTCACGAGATAAAACGAAGAGCATCGAGGACCAGTCACACGAGAACCGCGCCGCCGTCGAGGCGCAGGGCTGGCAGCTCGTGGCCGAGTACGCCGACGGCACCAGCGCGTCGAGGTTCGCCCGCAAGGCCCGCGACGACTGGCAGCGAGTGCTGGCCGACATCGACGCCGGCAAGCTCGACGTGCTCGTGCTCTGGGAACCCAGCCGCGGTGACCGCACCCCCGAGACCTGGTTGGCCCTGCTGTCGCTGTGCCGCGACCGAGGCGTGGGCATCCACGTCACCACGCACCACCGCACCTACGACATGACCAACCCGCGCGACTGGCGCACCCTGGCCGAAGACGGCATAGACAGCGCGTACGAGTCGGAGAAGATCCGCCAGCGGGTTACCCGCGGGCAGGCGTCGGCGGCGCGCGCCGGGCGCCCGAGCCAGGGCCGGTGTCCGTACGGGTACCGGCGCGTATACGACCCCGCTACGGGTGCACTAGTCGGTCAGGAACCAGATCCGAACACAGCCGGGGTGGTCCGCGAGATCATCGAGCGGGTGGCCCGAGGTGTCCCGATCTCGACCATTGTGGCCGATCTGAACGCCCGCGACGTACCCCGGCCCGGCGGCGCGCGCCGCTGGTACCGCGTGCGGGTGCGCGACCTGGCGATGAACCCCGCGTACATCGGCCAGCGCGTCTACCGCGGGCAGACGTTCCCCGGCACCTGGGAGCCGCTGGTGGATGAGGCTACCTTCTGGGCCGCGCAGCGGGTGCTGGCCGATCCGGGCCGGACCAAGACCAGGCCGGGCCGCGTGCGCCACCTGCTGTCCTACCTGGGCATCTGCGCGGTGTGCGAGCCGGACCGCAGGGCCGCCGGCGATGATCCGTCGCCGCTGACGGCCGTGCAGGGCCGCTACCGGTGTCTGCACAACTCGTGCGTGACCATCGCCCAGGAGGCGTCCGACGAGTTCGTCACCATGCTGGTCCTGGCCCGGCTGCGCGAGCCCGACATCTACGCCCAGCTGCACCAGGTCGGCGAAGACTCCGACCGCATCGTCATGGCGGCACGCGCCGAGGCGGCCCGGCTGCGCGACCAGCTCGACCGCTGGCGGCTGTCCGCGGCCCGGGGCGAGACCACGCCGGAGTCCCTGGCCGTCATCGAGGCCGAGCTAACGGCCAACATCGAGGCGGCCGAGCAGCGCGCCCAGCGGGCGATCATCCCGCCGGCGCTGCGCCAGGTGCTCGAACCCGGCGCCGACATCGAGACCCGTTGGGCAGCCATGCCGCTACCGGCACGCCGCGCAGTGGTGCGCACACTGGCGGTCATCAAAGTGTCGCAATCCAGCCGGCCGGGGAGCCGCCGGTTCGAGCCGGGCAGGTTTGGACAGTCCTACTGGATCGGGGACACCCGAACGTGGGACGAGATCTGGACGACACGCCCACGCCCTGATGTGGCGTTACTCACAGTGTCACGCCGGACGTGACTGTGGATAACTCGTCACACTATCGACGGTAATCGTCGCATTTCATGACGGACAAGCGGTGCGACATGCGGAATCGCCGACCGACCGTCCACATAGAACACACGGCGAGATCCACAAGACGACCGCACGACGAATTGTGCGGTGCACATGAGACCGTGCGGAGATACCTGTGTGACGTCTGAGCCGTCCGGGTTGGCAGGTACGCTGTCCCCGCAAAACAACGCGCGGGGGTCACGAGCCCTATCCCGGCCAAGAGATTGCGGCCCGTGACCCCCGGTCCCGATCTGTCCCACCGTCCAGCCCGAGGAGGCCGAACAGCGGGATTCAGAACGGCACACACGTTGGCGGTGCTTGGTTGCCTTCCCTGCGCGCCTTCGTGCGGTTGCACATTAGCAACATCGGAAACGCTTTGACTACCGGGTCAAGCGTTCCCGCCGGTTCGTGTCGTTCATTTCACCCGCTGTCGCCTGCTCGGCCCGAGCCACGAGAGGCTGAGCGTGAGCGACGACGCGAAACGGGCCGCGGCCCGGCGCAACTTGCGCCGCGCCCGCGCCGTACGCGAGCAGCAGCTGCTCGCCGAGATCGACCCTGAAGGCACGCTCGACCCCCAGGAGCGTGCCCGCAGGCTGGCCGAGCACCAGCGCGCCCACATGGCCAAGTTGTCGGCCCGGGCGGTGCAGGTACGCCAGGCCAAGCGCGTCGACGCCTTTCTGCGCGAACTCATCAGCGACGCCGTGCAGGCCGTTGTGGCCGCGGCGCCGCCGCTCACTCCTGCTCAGCTGGACACCCTGCGCCGGCTCGTGGCGCCGGTGGCCCCGGATCGGGACCTCTCCCAGAAGTGAACGACCAGGGCCGCCGGACGCCGGCCCTGGTCCCGATCAACCGGAGGTAGCCATGTACCACCCGGACACGGCGTACAGCGTACGCCGGCGCCAGGAGGAACGCGAACGGCAGCGGCGCGCGGAAACCCGCGAGGACCTGGTGCTCAGCCTGGTCGCGATGGCGTGCGGCGCGCTCGGTACGTGGGCCGCGGCCGCCAGCGCCGGCGAGCAGGTCAGCGGCGGCGAGGCGGTGTGGATCGCGCTCATGGTCGTGATCACCGTGGCCAACGCCTTGTGCGCCTGGGCGTCGCTCTGCTGGCTCATCGCCAGGAGGCGGCGGTGAGTGTGTGGACGCCCGCGCCGGAAGCGAAGACCAGCTACCCGGCCGATTACGTCGAGCTGTTGCGCACCAGGATCGAGGGGCAGCGACGCGAGCTGGCCGAGCTGCACCGGCTGTACCAGGAGCAGCTGAAGGACAACGAGGAGCTGTACAACCAGATCTCTCAGCTCCCCCCGGTCGCCGCGTCGATCAACTCGCCCAACGGCCCGGGCGGCATCCTGCCGGTCAACGAGCTGGTCATGGCGCGCGCCGAGATTCACCTGCTCAAGCAGGCGCTGCAGCGCGCCGAGGACCGGTTGGCGCGTTACGAGGGCCGCCCGTCACCCGTCGTGTGCCCGCGTGCCTGCTGCATCGACGCCCCGCGTCTGCCGAGGGGCGGACGACTTCAAGGTCTCCGGGGCGGTGCGGCATGACCGCGGCGACGGCGCCCGAAACGGGGAAGGTGAACCAGCTGGATAAGTACGGCGTGCAGCTCGTGGTCGAGCTGGCGAAGGTCGGCGGCCGGCTGGCGTACGTGGTGACCGCCCGGCGGTTCCGCGCGGTGCTGCCCTACTGCGGGTGCGACAAGGAAGCCTGCGCGCAGCCCGGTGTGTGGGGTCGGCAGTGCCCGAGCGCCAAGGCCAAGGGCGCCGAGGGCTACACGCACCGCCGCGACTACTGCCACGGCACGCGCAGCATGTGGCACGCCGAACACGCCGAGGTCTACGCCAAGGCGGTGCTGGAGATGTTCGGCCCGAAAGGCCGCAAGCACCAGCCGAGCGCACGCGGGCGGACCGTCTACAGCCCGAAGGACTTCGTGCCCGTCGACGGCGAGCAGATCACCTGGTACCGCGCGGTCGAGCCGGAGCGCCTGGAGGTGCTGTGCACGTCGATGCGCTGCCGCCAGCGCCCCGGGCACCCGGGCGTGGTTGCGCACGCCGTCACCAGCGCCGGCGCGCTGGCGCTCGTGCACGAGCACGAGGAATGGCACCGCCAGTTCGGCACGCACCCGCGCGCCCAGCTGAGCGGGTGGATCACGAAGTACGCCGTCTGCAGCCCGCCGGAGGTGGCGCAGTGAACGAGCAGTGCGAGCACGTCTGGCCAGCCGACCTGGACGCCGACGCCGTGTGCGAGGTGTGCCAGCTGCCGTACCGCGAGTGGCAGGAGGAGTCGTGAGCGCCGTCAAGCCCGAGCCCGGCAGCCGGCTCGACAGCCTGTTGGCCGAATACGCGGCGCTCAAGCCGCAGGTGGACGAACTCACCAGCCGGTTCAACGCGGTCAAAGACGCGATCAAGGTGGAGCTGACCACCGCGGCGCCCGAGGCCCGGCAGATCCGGGTGACACACGACGCGCTCGGCGCGCCGCTGCGGCTGTCCTACATCGAGTCGTGGCGGGTGGACGCCAAGCGGCTCAAGGCCGAGGACCCGGCCACGTACGTGCGCTACGCGGTCAAGTCCGCCCGCTGGGAGTTGCGGGGCGGCGCATGAGCACCGTGGCCGACTTCATGGCCGCCGCGCCCGCGCCGCTGTCGGGTAACTCGCCCTGGGCGGTGCGCTACGCCGCCGACCTGCGCCGAGTGGTCAACGAGCACGCCGCGCACAACCCGCGCACCCTGCAGGCCCACCTCGGCCCGAGCGAGCTGGGGTCGATCTGTGACCGGCAGGTGGCGGGCAAGCTCGCCGGGGTGCCGCGCACCAACCACGTGGTCGACCCGTGGCCCAGCATCGTCGGCACCGCGGTCCACGCCTGGCTCGCCGATGCGTTCGCTGCCGACAACGCCCGCCACGGGCTGCGCTGGGTGCCCGAGCAGCGGGTGGTGCCGCACCCGGACCACCCGGGGACCGCGGACCTGTACGACGGCGAGGAACAGGCCGTGGTCGACCACAAGATCCTCGGCGAGACAGCGATGGCGAAGGTCCGTTCACAAGACGGGCCGCCGCTGCGCTACCAGGTGCAGCTTCTGCTGTACGGCAAGGGTTACCGACTTCTCGGGCTGCCGGTGCGCCGCGTCGCACTGGCCGCCTATCCGCGCACCGCATCCACCCTGGACGGTCTGTACGTCTGGGAACGCGAGGCGCGGCCCGATGACGACGAACTCATTGAGGAGGTCTTCAAGCTCACCGCGATCCGCAAACAGTGGGCGGCCCAGATCCTCTCTGGACAGATGACCTTGAACGACGTGCCTGCCAGACCAGACAGCGATGAGTGTTTCTTCTGCCCCTTCTACCGCCCACAAGCAGCACGAGACAACGGCCCGGGATGCCCCGGAACCGTAGGTAAGCAACCCGAGAACAGGAGTAAGTGACCGTGTATCCCAACAACCCGTTCCCGCCGCAGTTCCCGCAGTACCCGACCCAGCCGCCCTACCCGACCCAGCCGCAGTACCCGGCCCAGCCGGCCGTGCCGGCGCAGCCGACCCCGCCGCCCGTGGCGGGTTCGCTGGACCAGTTCTACCGCCAGCCCGGCGGGGCGCGCGGTCCGGCGTGGTCGTTCCGTGGCAAGCCGGTCGGCACCTCGTACACCGGCATCGTGGCCCGGCCGGTCACCGATGCCGACATCGAGCAGCAGACCGACCTGACCACCGGGGCGCCGCGCTACTTCCGCGACGGGCGGCCGATGTTCGTGATGGTCGTGCCCATGCTCGTGCAGCCGTCGCCGGAGTTCCCCGAGGGTCGGGCCGCCTGGTACGTGCGCGGGCAGGTGCGCGACGAACTCGTGCGCGCGATGGCCGAGGCCGGCGCGCCCGAGGGACCGCCCGAGGCCGGCGCGGTCATCACCGTGACCCTCGTTGGCCAGCGGCCGGCGCGCTCGGCCGGGCTGAACCCGACCAACCTCTACCGGGTGGAGTACCGGCGCCCGGACGGCGCCCAGCCGGCGGCCGCGGCCCAGCCGCAGACGGCGCCGGTGGTCTCCACCGCCACCGGGCAGCCGGTCGTGCACCAGCAGCCGGTTCCCCCGGCGCCGCAGCCGGCGCAGCAGCCTGTGCCCGCGACGCAGCAGCCGGCCCAGCCGCCCGCACCGGCCGGGCTCAGCCCGGAACAGCAGGCGCTGCTGGCCAAGCTCACCGGCGGCTGAGCGGGTGACTGTCCCGGCCGGCACTCCCCCGTCGGCCGGGGCGGTGACCCTCCCAGACGTTGCACCGGAGGTTTCCATGTCTGTCTACAAGCCACCCCGCGACCGTTGGCCCGGGACCGTCGCCTACATCGCCACGCTGGCGTTCGTCGCGTTCCTGCTCTGGCTGACGGTGGCGTACTGATGGTCTCGGTGCACCAGTTCCGCACCACCGCCGACGACGCCTCGTTGGTCGGGGAACTGAGCGCCGACGGACAGACCATCGTCCTGATCGCCACCGGGCCGGATTACGTCATGGCGCGCATGGCCAACTGGCTGCGCACGCTCACCCCGGCGTTCAAGACCAGCGACCCGCCCGGCGCGCTCGTGGTGCCGGCGACCTGGCCGGCGGTGGTGCAGCTGGCGCACACGTTCGCGGACTACTGGCGCCCCGGGCCGCGGCTGACCGCGTGGATCGGCGAGCAGCTGGTGCGCCGCACGCAGATCCCCGCCGAGCTGACCGTGACCCTGCCCGCCGGCCGCGTGCCCCGCCCGTACCAGGTCGAGGGCGCGCGGATGATCGCCGCGACCGGCCGGGCGCTGCTCACCGACGAACAGGGCACCGGCAAGACCGTCACCACCGTGCTCGGGCTGCTCGAACGTGCCCGCGTCGGCCAGGTCCTGCCCGTGGTGTGCGTGGTGCCGGGCTCGGTGGTCGACGCCTGGGTGCAGACCTGGCACGACTGGGCGCCGAGCTGGCGCGCCGTCGCCTGGCGCGGCACCCCGGCCAAACGCCGCAAGCTGGCCGGCACGGCCGACGTGTACGTCACGAGCTTCGACACCGCGCGTATGGACGCCGCCGGCCCGGGTGATCCGCTGCTGGCGCTGCGCCCGGCCGCGCTCGTGGTCGATGAGGTGCACCTGATCAAGTCGCCGCACGCGGCCCGGTCGCTGGCCGTGCGGCGACTGGCCAAACAGGCCGATGTCGTGGTCGGGCTGTCCGGCACGCCGATCACGCACCACCCCGGGGACCTGTGGCCGACGCTGGAGGCGCTGGAGCCCGCGGCGTACCCGAGCCGCACCCGCTGGGTGGACCGCTACTGCCTGAAGATCCCCGGCGACTACGGCGAGCAGGTGGTGGGGCTGCGCCGCTCGCACGAGCCCGAGCTGCGCGCCTGCCTGCTCGGGCAGCTGCGCCGGGTGGCCAAGGCCGACGTGCTCGACCAGCTGCCGCCCAAGGTCTACAGCACGCGCACCGTCGAGCTGCCGCCGGCGTACCGCAAGGCGTACGACCAGATGGAGTCACAGATGCTGGCCGAGCTGCCCGACGGTGGGCAGCTGTCGGCCATGAGCGTGCTGGCCCAGCTGACCCGGCTCGCCCAGCTGGCCGCGGCCGCCGCCGACGTGACGGTGACCGTCGAGGAGGGCGACGACGGGCTGCCGCGCCAGCACGTGCACGTGCGGCTCAAGGCGCCCAGCTGGAAGGTCGACGCGCTGCTTGAGGTGCTGGCCGAGCGGCCCGGGCAGCCGGTGGTGGCGTTCGCGCCCAGCCGCCAGCTGATGATGCTCGCCGGCAAAGCGGCCGAGGCGGCCGGGCACCAGGTCGGCTACATCATCGGCGGGCAGACGGTGCCCGAGCGCAGCGAGACCGTGGCGGCGTTCCAGGCCGGCAAGCTCGACCTGCTGTGCGTGACCACGCAGGCCGGCGGCGTGGGGCTCACGCTGACCGCCGCGGGCACCGTGGTGTTCCTGCAGCGGCCCTGGTCGATTGTGGAAGCCATCCAGGCCGAGGACCGCTGCCACCGCATCGGCTCGGAGATCCACGACTGCATCGAGGTCATCGACATCGTGGCGGCCGACACCATCGACGCCCGCGTGCGCTCGGTGCTGCACGACAAAGCCGGGCAGCTGGCCGACCTGCTGCAGGACCCCCGCATCGTGCGCGAGCTGCTGGGCGGCTCGGCGCGCAAGGCCCAACGGAAGAAAGGCGGCAAGCCGTGACGTACGTGCTCGGCGTCGACCCCGGCCCGGTGGTCGGGCTCGTGGGTCTGCACATCACGCCGGACCTCGACATCAGCCCGCGCCCGGACATCATCCAGTGCTCGGCGGACACCCTCAACGCGGTGCTGGGCGGGCTGATCCTCGACGTGGGGGTGCGTGGGCTCAACTCGCCCGAGCTGCTGGTGGCGGTCGAGCGGTTCGTGATCGGGCCGCGCACGGGGCGCCTGAACGCCGGCGGCGCGTCACGGACCGCCGTGCACATCGTGGGCATGCTGGCCGACCGCTCCCGAGCGGGGCGCGCGTACCGCTACGTGGCGCGCAGCGCGGCCGAGGTCAAGCCCTGGGCCACCGATGCCCGCCTCGGCGCGGTGGGGCTGCTGGAGCCCACGAAAGGCATGCGCCACGCCCGCGACGCCGCCCGCCACGCGCTGTTCGCCGCGGTGCGCGACTGCGGGGTGCCCGATCCGCTCGCCCGCACGCACCAGCTCGTGCGCGGGGTGGCGGCCCTGTACAACGCCGCCCGCCGGGGGGTGACCGGGTGACGCCCGAGCAGTCGGCCGCGCTCGATGTCGCCCGAGCCCTGGCCGCCGCAGGCATCCCGGTGTTCATCGCGCGGCCCGATCCCGAGGAGCCGATCGGGTTCAAGCTGCCCCGCGGCTGGCAGCACGCGCGTCCCGACCCGCGAGTGGTCGACGCCTGGCGGCCGGGCATGGCGCTGGCGATGGTGTGCGGGCACGGGCTCGACCTGCTCGACATCGACCCGCGCGCCGGCGGCGACCCGGCGGCCGCGCTGCGCGAGGCGCTGGGCGGCGCGGTGCCGGTCGCGTACGCAACCGCGGTCACGCCGTCGGGCGGGGTGCACACGTTCATCCGCTCGCTGGGCGTGCGTTCGCGCGACGGCGTGGTGCCCGGCGTCGACGTCAAGGCCGGCGACGCCGAAGGCAACGGCCGCGGGTTCGCGTTCATCGCGCCGACCGTGCGCCGGTCCAAGGTGACCGGCGAGCCCGCAGCGTACCGCTGGGTCAGCCCGCCCGACCTGGCGCGGCTGGCGGCCGCCGGCGACGACACCAGCGGCGCGGCGCTGGCCGAGCTGATCCGCGCCGCCCGCGCCGGCGGCGACGCGCAGACCGCCGAGGACTTCATGCGCACGGGCCCGTGGGCCGAGCTCGCTGCCGGCACGGTGTTTCGCAACGGGCGCAACAACGGCGTGGCCCGGCTCGCCCAGGCGCTGCGCGGGCGCGGCGGCTGGCGCCTGGAAGACGCGATCGAGTACATGCGCGCGACGGTCTGGCCGCACATCGACCAGGGGCAGGGCGGCCACCCGTTCACCATCGAGGAGTTCGAGGCGACCATCACGGCGCAGTGGCGCCAGTACCCCGACGGCGCCGAGCAGCGCGCCACCCCGCCGGCACCCGGCGGCCCCGCACCCAACCCCGCGCGCTACTTCGCCAAAGAGGGCGGGCTGCTGGCCGCCACGCTGGCCAACGACGTGCTGGCGCTCGGGCCGCTGGCGCAGGGGATCGACCACATCACCTGGCGGTACGTCGAGGGGGTCTGGCGCCCCGCCCGCAACGCGGTCCGCGACCGGGTGGCGTACCTGATGGGTGAGCGCTACCGGCAGCACATGGCGCGCACGGTGCAGGACATCGTGGCGGCCCGGGTGCCCACGATCACCTGTGAGCCGGTCGAGCAGTACATCAACTTCCGTAACGGGCTGCTGGAGTGGCGCACCGGCCAGCTGCACCCCCACTCCCCCGACGTGCCGAGCACCGTGCAGCTGCCGGTCGACTACGAGCCCGAGGCGCAGTGCCCGGCGTTCGAGAAGTTCGTGGCCGAGGTGGTGCCCGCCGACATGGTGGACACGATCTGGGAGCTGATCGGCTACCTGATGTACTCGGGCAACCCGCTGCACAAGGCGGTGATGCTGACCGGCACCGGCCGCAACGGCAAGGGGACGCTGCTGCGGGTGGTCACGGCGCTGCTCGGGCGCCACAACATCACCTCGGTCAGCCTGCACGATCTGGTCAACACCCGGTTCAGCACCGCCTCGCTGTTCGGCAAGCTGGCCAACATCGCCGGCGACATCGACGCCGGCTACCTGGAGCACACCGCCACGTTCAAGGCCATCACCGGCGGCGACCAGATCTCGGCCGAGCACAAGGGCCGCGACCGGTTCGACTTCGTGCCGTGGGCGGTGCCGGTGTTCAGCGCCAACAAGATCCCGCCGAGCGCGGACACCACGGTCGGCTACCTGTCCCGCTGGCTCGTGGTGCCGTTCCCGCACTCGTTCGCCGGGCGCGAGGATCGCACCCTCGACCGGCGGCTGACCGCCCCGGCCGAGCTGGCCGGCATCGCCGCCCGGGCGGTGCGAGCACTGCCGGCGCTGCTGGAGCGTGGCGACTTCGCGGTGACCGACAGCGCCCAGGCGGCCCGCGAGGAGTTCGTGCGCCGCGTCGACCAGGTGCGCACCTGGCTGGCCGACTGCACCGTGCCCGACCCGGACGCCTGGACCGCGCGCACCGAGCTGTACGACGCGTACCGGCGGTGGGCCGACCGCGACGGGTACCGGGCGGTCCGGGCCGGCGAGTTCTACGACCGGTTGGAGGCGGCCGGGCTCGTGGCCACCACGATCCGCGGGGTGCGGGG
Organism: Trueperaceae bacterium; assembly: GCA_036381035.1. Lineage (NCBI taxonomy): Bacteria > Thermotogati > Deinococcota > Deinococci > Trueperales > Trueperaceae > Trueperaceae bacterium. The sequence goes on from DASVDQ010000009.1 coordinate 31,225, forward strand.
GTTCCGCGGCGTGCGGATCACCGATCCGGGGTTCACCCGCCTGCCGAGCGCCCCGACGCCGCCCGCACCCGCCGGGCCCGAGCAGTTGATCAAGGGTGCAGGAGATCAACAACAGAAGTTGATCAAGGGTGCAGAGGGTGCAGGAAATTCCAACTCCGTGCAAACGGCCGTGACCAGCGAAAACGCCCCTACAGACGTGATCAAGGGTGCAGGGGGTGCACAAATTTCTGACTCCGTGCAAACGGGGGGTGCAGAGGGTGCAGGAATTTCCGACTCGATGCAAAGGGGGTGCCCAGAAGTTGATCAAGGGTGCAGGAAAACGCCCCCGGAACCTGCACCCTTGATCAACAAGGCCGGAAACGCCGCCGAGGGTGCAGAATCTGCACCCCCACCTGCACCCTTGATCAAATCGCCTTCTACCAGCGGAAACGCTGCAGAAAAGATGATCAAGGGTGCAGGGGGTGCAGGATTTCCCCATCCCCCCCCGCGCGTACGCGCGCGCGCGATAGCGGGGTGGGAAATTGCTGCACCACCTGCACCCTTGATCAACAACGGCCGGGCGGCTGGGACCACAGCCAAGCGGGCGCAGGCGATCTTGGAGGCCGCCGGCGACCGGGTGAGCCTGCCCGCGCTCGTGGACCGTTCGGGCGAGATCACACCGCTGCCGCCCGACAAGGCCGGGCGGGTGCTGGCTGAGGTGATCATGCGCGGCGGGGCGCTGACGGTCGACGTGGAGACCACCGGCTACCCGGTGGGCCACGCGCACCATCGGCTGCGCACGGTGCAGCTGGGTGACGAACACGCCGCGGTGG
>DASVDQ010000010.1 GCA_036381035.1 Trueperaceae bacterium
CTCGAACTGCAGCTGGGTGAAGTCGAAAGCGAGGTTGATGTTGTTGGTCCCCATGTCCTGATCCGTACCCATCGCCGTATCGATCGTCGCCACGTTGAACGTGCCTCCCCCTCCTACGAAGACGAAGTCGACGACCGCTACGGCGATCCCGTTCGCCGTGAAGACCACGTCCCCACTCGTGTGCCCCGCCGGCCCCCCGTACTGGGTCCCGAGCGGTTGCCCCTCGAAGTCGATGCACGCGACGGAAGGCGGTGGCGGAGATGGGCAGCCGATCAAGACGAGGGCCAGGAACAGACCTCCGACGACCAGGGGAACTCGGGCTCTGCTCGCTGCAGGCATGGTAGTCCTCCTTGCGATGGACGCCGCTTAGCTCATGACTGGCGGTTGTCCCCCTTTCGAATGGATCGACGAACTTGCATGCTCCCTGGCGCGAGGGGTCAGCGAGGCGGGTTTGGCCCGGGCCTTCGCTAGAAGGCTTGACGCGGGTGCCGGCAAGGCTCAGCTCGACGTAGTGAACTTGAGTCGAGGCACGTAACGTCGTGCCCACACTTCTCCGGCGTGTAGAACGTCAACGCCCTCGCCGCCCGTTTCAGCATCAGCGCTCGGCGGAGGGCAAGTCGTTCCTGGTGTCCTTCAGTCAGTCCTGCATGTTGCCGCTGAGCTGGGTCCAGGCGTTCGTCACGTCAACGTGAATCTCGTCGGTCCGGTCGATGACCAGAGGACCGCGCCACTGGATGCGCGTGATCTCGGCCTCGTAGGTCCCCTTCTGGTCACCAAGGGTGATGCGGTAGAAGATCCGGTCGTCCTTGCCTGCATGTAGGTGCCTGAAGTAGCTCGTCTCGTCGCCGCCCAACGGCTTACCGCGGAACCGGTGGCTCCGCAACTGGAACTCGTGGCCCTGCAAGGACGACTTCGGCGGGCTCTCTTTGCTCGGCTTGATTATCTGGTCGATCGTCTCGTCCAAGGTCATGGCGACACACTCCTGGTTCGGAGAGGACTGTGAGACTCGTGACCCGCACCTTCGACAGCAACCCCCCTCCTGGGCCGGCTGCTTGGCGCAGTTGGAAGGGTCGGAAGCGGCTATCCGGGCTCCGATGAGTGGTGAGGCAGCCGCACGATAGTCGCCAGGGGCTTCACTCATGGCGACGCGACCTCACCAAGGACACGGCGAGCACCCTGCAAGAGAACGCTCGAGCCTCGCACGAGACCGGGCGCCACCCTGCGCCGGGCACAGGAGGGAGTCAACGCAGGACGGCCGGAAGTCATGAATCCGGACGTCGCCCCCGGCGGTGGCGGCCGCGCGGACCACACGGTTCGCCCGCGGGGCTACCGCGCCGCGTCCGCCAGCTCCTCGAGGTAGACGATCGCCGTCTCGATGCCGCGCTCGAACATCTCTATCGCGTAGTGCTCGTTCGGCGCGTGCAGCCCGTCGCTGTCCAGTCCGTAGCCCATCATCACGACGGGGATCCGCATCAGCTCCACGATGTCGGCCACGACCGGGATGCTGCCGCCGCCCCGCGTGAACACCGGGGCGTGACCCCAGCCGCGCTCGTAGGCTCGCACCGCCGCCTTCATCTCCGGCAGGTCGGACGGGATCAGGGCCGGCCGCCCGGTCGTCAGCAGGCGGACCTCGACCGTGACGGTGTCGGGCGCCTGCGCCTCGACGTGTGCCTCGATCAGCTCGAACACGCGTTGCGGGTCCTGGTTCGCGACCAGCCGCGAGCTCAGGTGCGCCCCGGCGCTCGCGGGGATGATGGTCTTCGGCCCGGGGCCGGGGTGGCCGCCCCACAGGCCGTTGATGTCCAGCGTCGGCCGCGCCGACACCCTCTCGCGGATCGTGAACCGCTCGTCTCCCCACGCCTCCGGCGCGCCTGTCGCCTCCAGGAGCTGCGCCTCCGTGAGGTCGGTCTTCGCGATCGTCGCCCGCTCCTCGTCGGTGAGCGGCACGACGTCGTCGTAGAAGCCCGGAACGGCGATCGTGCCGTCGGGGCCATAGAGCGTGGCGAGGATCTCGACGAGAGCGACGGCCGGGTTGTGCACGGCCCCCCCGAAGAACCCGCTGTGGAGGTCCTCGCGCGGCCCCTTCACCTCGACCTCGAGGTAGGTCATCCCGCGCAGGCTGTGCGTGATGGCCGGCTCCTCGACCGCGCGCATCGACGAGTCGCTGATCACGCAGACGTCCGAGCCGAGCAGGTCGAGGTGCTCCCCGATGAACGGCGCGAGGTTGGGCGACGCCACCTCCTCCTCGCCCTCGATGAGGAACCTCAGGTTGACCGGCGCTCCCCCCGAGGCCTTCAGGTACGACTCGAGCGCCTTGACGTGGACGAACAGCTGCCCCTTGTCGTCGGTCGCGCCGCGGGCGAAGACCTTGCCGTCCCTCACCACCGGCTCGAACGGGTCCGTGTCCCAGCCGTCCGCCATCGCGGCGGGCACCACGTCGTAGTGCCCGTAGACGAGCACCGTGGGCTTCTCCGGCCCCGCGCCGAGCCACTCGCCGTATACGACCGGGTGGCCGGCGGTGGGCATGACCGCGACGTTCTCTGCCCCGGACGCGCGCAGGCTGTCCGCGAGCCAGTCGGCCATCCGCGCGACGTCGCCGGCGTGCGCCGGGTCGCCGCTGATGCTCGGGATGCGCAGCGCCTCGAAGAGCTCCTCGAGGAACCGCTCGCCGTGCGCCCGGGCGTAGGCCCGTGCCGTATCGCTAGCTGTCGCCATGTCAGGTCCCTTCCTATGCCCTGCCCGTCGGCTGCCTGCGCCTCTGGCTCACGACCTCGTGCTTCGAACGGCTGGCGATGACTCGTGCCTCGCACGGCTCGTGACGTCGCGACCCCCTCGCCGGGCCGGGCCCGCCAGCCTCCGGTCACAGCGGCCAGAGCACGGGCACCAGGAACACGGCGACGACGTAGTACACCGCCATGACCGGGAGCCCGAACTTCCAGTAGTCGCCGAACTCGTAGCCGGCCGGTCCCATCACCATCAGGTTCGCCGGCGTGGCGATGGGCGTGAGCAGGGCCGCGTGGGCGGCCACGTTGAGCGACATCAGCACGGTCGTGGCGGAGTAGCCGCCCTCCGCGGCGATCGACGCCGCGATGGGGATGAGGACCAGAGCGGTCGCGGTGTTGCTGATCAGCTGGCCGAGGACGGCGGTGACGAGGAACAGGCCCGTCATGATCAGCACCGGTCCGCCCTCGCCGATGGCGCCGAGCAGGCCCGTCGCCAGCGCCTCGGCGGTGCCGCTGTTGGTTATCGCCGTCGACAACGGGATCATGGCGCCGATCAGGATGAGCACCGTCCACGACATCGACCTGTGCGCCTGCTCGACGCTGACGACGCGCAGGACCAGCATGGCCATCGCCGCCAGCAGCGCGGCGATCGCCGCCGGCACGATGCCCGTCGCGAGCAGGACCACCATCGCGACCAGCACGATGAGCGCGGGGGTCGCCTTCGGGCCGAGCGGGACCGCCTGGCGGCGTATGGCGTCGGGCGAGTCCACCAGCACGACGTTGGGGTCGTCCGTGTGCTCGTCGAGCGCGTCCCAGCGACCGTGCAGGAGGAGCGAGTCGCCGGCCTTGAGCGTCACCTCCCTCACCCCCAGGTCGGTGCCGTAACGCTGGACGGCCAGCACCACGAGCTGGCCGCTGTCCGTCACCATGCCGGGGAAGACCTCGTCGCCGATGTAGTCGGACCGCGGGCTGACGATGACCTCGGCCACGCCGAACTCCTTGTCGATGAGGCTGCTCTCCGGCGGCTCGTCCGCACCGCCCGTGAGCACCAGCCAGTTCTCCAAGGCGTACCGCCGTATCTCCTCGCGGGAACCCCTCACCAACAGCCGGGCGCCCTCGGCAACGGGACCGTCGGCGATGGGGACCCCGCTCTTGTCCCTCACGCTGATGACGTGCACGTTCGGGTAGCGGGAGTCCGCCAGCTTGCCGGGGGGCGAACCGATGAGCGGCGAGTCGGCGCCCACCGTGAGCCTCGCCAGCTCGTCCTCTGCGATGTACTGCTGCCTCAGGGTCCCGGGCAGCCCGCTGAGGTCGCGGGCGAAGGCGCGCGGGCTGCGCAGCGGGAGCAGGCGGCTGCCGAGCAGGAGGGTGACCAGCATCGTGCCGGCGAGCAGCGGCAGCCCGACGAGCGCGACCTCGAAGAAGCCGACCCGCCCCGCACCGGCCTCGTCGGACGCCGCGGACACCAGGAGCGTGACCGGCGACCCGGTGAGCACCAGCAGCGCGCCGGAGTGGGCCGCGAAGGCCGCCGGCATCAGCAGCCGCGACGGCGACCGCGAGAAGCGCACGGCGAGCACCACCACCAGCGGGTAGAGCGCGGCCACCGCCCCGTTGGGAGTGATGAGGGCGGAGAGCACAGCGACCGCCGCCATCGTCAGGAGGACGAGCCTCACGCGGCTGCCGCCCGCGTACCTGACGACGAGCTGCCCGACCCACGTCGTCACCCCGGCGGCGTCGAGCCCCTCCGCCACCACGAACAGGGCCGCTATGAGGATCACGGTCGGGCTGGAGAAGCCGGAGAGAGCCTCCTCCAGGGTCACGACGCCGGTCACCCACAGCGCGAGCATGACGCCGAGCGCCACGATCCCCACCGGCAGCCGGTTCCAGACGAACGCGACTACGGCGACGCCGAGGACGATGAGGATGATCGCCTGCTCGCTCACGTGCGCGCCTCCCGAGGCCCACCCGCGCCCGCGTCGCGCTCGCGCAGAGCGGTTCGCGCGGCTAGAGGTCGACCGGGTAGCCAGGACCCCATGGGATGCCGATCAGGAACCAGACCACGAACAGCAGGATCCACACGAGGCCCATGACTAGCGCGTACGGGATCATCAGCGAGATGACGGAGCCGATGCCGGCGTCCCTGCGGTAGCGCTGCGCGACGGTGACGATGAACGGGAAGTAGACCATCAGCGGCGTGAGCGTGTTCACCGGGGTGTCGCCGATGCGGTAGGCGGCGAGCAGGGTCTGAGGGGCCACGTCGAGGCCCACGAAGATGGGGATGAATATCGGCGCGAAGATCGCCCACTTCGGCACCACGCCGGGGATGATGAAGTCGAGCAGGAAGATGACGACGATGAACCCGACGAGCAGCGGGATCGCGGAGATCTGGGCGCGCTCGAGCAGGTTCGCGAGCGCGATGGCGATGACCGGCGGCAGGCCCGTGTAGTTGAAGTAGGCGATGAACTGGGCGATCATCAGGAACATCAGCACCAGGCCGCCCAGCCCGTTGAAGGTCTTGGTGATCGAGGCGATGACGTCGTCCGCGCTCCTCACCGTCCCGGCGCCGACGCCGTAGCAGACGCCCGCCACGAGGAAGAACAGGGCGATGATGAAGAGCAGGCTGTCCATGAACGGCGTGTCGCCGATGATCGCGCCGGTCGCGGGGTCGCGCAGGGGCGCGTTCGGCAGCACCGTCGCCAGCACCACCACGGCCAGCACGGCGAAGAAGCCTATGGACGCGAAGCGCAGCCCCCGCGCCTCCGCCGCTGTGTCCTCCTCCGTCCGGGTCTCGGTGGCCTGCTGACCGGACGCGGCGTCAGCCGGGTCCCACTCGCCGAGGCGCGGCTCCACCAGCCGCTCGGTCACGACCGTGGCGACCACCACGAGCACCAGCAGGGAGACGACCGAGAAGAAGTAGTTGTTGACGACGGTGAGGGGACCCAAGCCCGTGAGCGCGATGGCCTCGTTGGCGATCTCGGTGATCATCGCGTCGATGGGCTGAGGGATGACGTTCACCGCGAAGGTGGCCGCTACGCCGGCGAAACCGGCCGCCAGGCCGGCCAGCGGGTGCCTGCCCAGCGTGTGGAACGCGACCGCGGCGAGCGGTATCAGGATCAGGTAGCCGGCGTCGGTGGCGACGCTGGACAGCGCGCCAACCAGGACGATCAGGAAGGTGATGAGCCGTCGCGGCGCCGCGGCGACGAGCTTCCTGATGAGCGCGTTCATCAGGCCCGCGCCCTCGGCGGCGCCGGCCCCCATCATCGCGATGAAGGTGACGGCGATGACGCCGAAGCCGGCGAAGTTCGCGACGAACGACGTGAAGACGAACCTTATGCCCTCGACGTCGAGCAGGCCCCGGACCGAGATCGTGACCTCGTGGACGTCGAACGCGGCGTCGTCCAAGTAGTCCTCGGCGTCGACGATCGGCCCGACCGTGTCCTCGTAGTAGTTCGGCTGCGCCTCGAACGTCACCGGCTCGGCGATCGCCTCGGTGACGCCGACGCCCAGCCAGTCCAGGACCTGAGAGAGGACGGCGACGAACACGATCAGGTAGAGGAACATGAGGACGGCGTTCGGGACCCTGTTGCCGACCCGCTCCACGCCGGCGAGCAGCCGCTCCGTGAACGACCGCGGTGCCTCCGTAACGCTCATCACGGACCTCCTCGTCGAGCGGTCACGCTCGCCGCATGTTCCGGCGGCCTAGCTACGGCCCCACGGCTCTGCCAGCGAGGCGTGCATCTCGCTGGCACGCCTCATGTCCTGCACGCTGATCCGGTCGAGAGGCCCGTGTATGTCCTGCGTTCCGGTGAAGCGGTTCGGCGTGGGCACGCGCGGCTCGGTGGCCGCGACCGCCTCGCCGACCGACGTCAGGAGCCGTCCGTGGGCGGCCGGCTGCACGATGTCGCTCCTGTCCCAGGCGTGATGGAGATCGGCTCGACCCCCGCGGCGCCGCAGGCGGGAGGGGTGCCGATGCGGGCGCACCGCACCGACAACTCCTCGAGCTCCCAGTAGAACGCGCTCGCCACCTGGACACCTCCGCTCGATGCGTCGCCTCGACGGCCAGTTCACGTTCATCGAGTGCGTAGGTCCACGAAGGGGAAACGCGAGGAGCTACCCTGGTTCGGCCGCCAGGCCCCAGGCTACTCGCCGAGGGGGCGCGCTCCGTCTCTACGGCGACACCTGCAGGGGCCGATCTCTTGAAGGGCTACGGTCCAGCGGTGCTGACCTACCCCACCGAACACGTCGCCCACGGCCGCAGTGCTCGGCCGGAGCCGAGCGCGAACCCGCCCACGTGGCGCGAACCCGCTCACGTCACGCGAACCCGCCCACGCCGCGCGAACGCGCCCACCTCGCGCCAACCCGCCCAAGCCGCGCGAACCCCCACACCTCGCGCCGACCCGCCCACGCCGAGGAGGACCGCCGGCGCGGAACGGGGCCCACGGCCCCGGCTCTCCCGGTTGGAGGCCGGTGCTGTTGACAACGCGCAGGGCCTCGTCTAATGATTCATTCACTAAATCAATGAAAGGGGTGCGGGTTGAGCCGTACGACCCCATCCGGCGCGCGCGACGCCATGCGCGCCAGGAACCAGCGCGAGGTGTTCGAGGAGGTCCACAGGCGCGGCCCCATCTCGCGGGCCGAGATCGCCGCGAACCTCAACCTGAGCCCGGCCGCGGTCACGAACATCTCGGCCGAGCTGATCGCCCGCGGGCTGCTCTACGAGGCGCGCGAGGCGGAGACCGGCGGCGTGGGTCGCAAGGCCATCCTGCTCGAGGTCGACTACTCCCTCGCGCGGGTGGCCGGCATCAAGGTGAGCCCCGCGGCCATCACCTGCGCGGTCACGAACCTGGGCGCCCAGGTGGAGACGACGGCGACCCGCCCCCTGGCGGACACCGCGCCCGACACCGTGGTCGAGGAGATCGCGTCGCTCCTGCACGAGCTGGGTGCGCTGGACGTGGCGGCCCTGGGCGTGAACCTCCCCGGGGTCGTGGCGGACGACGGCACCACGGTGAGACACTCGCCGCTGCTCGGGTGGCGCACGGTGCCCATCGGACGCCTCCTCGCACAGCGGCTCGGCGTGCCCGTGACCGTCGAGAACGACGTGAACGCCCTGGCCCTGGCCGAGGCCTGGTTCGGCTACGGGCGCGGCCACGCCGACTTCCTCACCCTGACCCTCGGACGGGGCGTGGGCCTGGGCATCGTCATCGGCGGCGACGTCTACCGCGGCCCGCGCGGCGGCGCCGGCGAGTTCGGGCACGTGGTGCTCGACCCGGAGGGCCCGGAGACCGCCAACGCTCGACGCGGCAGCCTCGAGGCCTACCTCTCGGACGACGCGCTCCTCCGCGGCGCCAGCGCCGCAGGCATCCCGGAGGCGGAGGCGAGCACCCCCGAGGAGCTGACCGCGCTGGCCCAAGCCGGTGACCCGCGCGCCGCACGGGTCTTCGCCCGCGCCGGGGAGGTGCTCGGCCGAGCCCTCAGCATCCTCGTCGATATCTTCGCGCCCACCCTGATCGTCCTCAGCGGTGAGGGCATGAGGGCCGGCGACCTGCTGCTGCCGACGGCACGGCGGGTCCTGGAGGAGACCGCCTTCGGCGACCTCGGACGCGAGGTCGAGCTCGTCGTTGACACGTGGGGAGACGACGCCTGGGCGCGCGGGGCCGCCGGCCTGGCGGCCAGCCTCTACCTGCTGGAGGCCGCCTCCCGCACAGGAGGGGAGGCGCAACCGGTCTGAGGCAACGACCCCGGCCCCAGTGGCCGCAGCTGAACTAGGCGACTCGCAGACATGGAGGAGGAACGATGAGAGGCAAGCTGGTACTGGCATCCATCGCGCTGGCGTTGATCACGGCCGCGTCGGCGCAGACCATCACGTTCTGGCACACGTACAGCACCGGCTCCGGCGAGGAGCAGACGCTGCTCGAGAAGGTCATCCCCCAGTTCGAGGCCGAGAACCCCGGCATCACCGTCGAGGCGGTCGGCTTCCCGTACGAGGAGTTCAGGCAGAAGCTGCTCACCGCCTTCGCCGGCGGCGTCGTGCCCGACCTGGTGCGCATGGACATCATCTGGGTGCCCGAGTTCGCCGACATGGGAGCCCTCGAGCGCCTCGACGACTACGACGGCTTCGCGGCGCTGCGCGACGGCGTGTTCCCCGGGCCGCTGGCGACCAACTACTGGGACGGCGGCTACTACGGCCTCCCGCTGGACACGAACACGCAGGTCATGCTCTACAACGCCGACGTGATCTCGCAGCCGCCGACCACGTTCGACGAGCTCGAGGCGCTGGCGACGGAGCTCAGCGACCCCGCCGCCGAGGTGTGGGCCTTCTCGGTGCCCGGCCCGTACGCCTGGTACCTGCTGCCGTGGATCTGGAGCAACGGCGGCGCCATCACCGACGACGCCATCACCACGGCCACCGGCTACCTGAACAGCGACGCGTCGGTGGAGGCCGTGGAGAAGCTCGTCGACTGGTACGAGCGCGGCCTGATCGCGCCCACCCTCAACAACACCGGGCTGGGCGCGTGGGAGGGCCTGGGCGCCGGCGAGTACCTCGCCACGCAGGACGGCCCGTGGGCGTACCCGAGCATCACCGCCCAGTACCAGGACCTCAACCTCCAGCACGCGCTGTTCCCGGCGGGACCGGCCGGCTCCATCTCGATCGTCGGCGGCGAGGACATCGTGATGTTCGCCGACTCACCCAACAAGGAAGCGGCCTGGAAGTTCGTGCAGTTCATGCTGAGCCCGTGGGCGCAGATCACCATGGCCTCCACCGGCCAGATCCCCGTGATCCAGTCCGCGCTCGAGGACCCCTACATCGTCGAGCACCCCTACTACGGCGTGTACCTGCAGCAGCTCCAGACCGCCAAGCCCCGCACGCCGCACCCCGCCTACTCGCGCATCGAGACCATCATCCAGGACGCGGTGCAGCGTGTTCTGCTGGGCGAGCTGGAGGTACGGGAGGCCCTCGACCAGGCAGCGGCCCAGGTGGACGAGCTGCTCAAGTGACACAGCGCGGGTGGGTGGCGCGCACCGCTCGACGGCGCGCGATCATCGATCCGCGGTGACCTAGCGCGGGTGGGCGGTCTCCCCCGCCCACCCCGACCCGAAGGGAGACGGCATGGCCAGGTCCTCGCTCGCCCCCACCGCCGGTCTGGCACCGCGCCGGCCCTGGTGGCGCGTCTCGGCGTGGAAGCGCGGCGAGTACCTGGCCGCTGCCGTCTTCATCGCCCCGGGTCTGATCTGGTTCCTCGGCTTCATGCTCTACCCGCTCGTCTACTCGTTCTGGATGAGCCTCCACGACTGGAAGATCCGCGGGCCGAGCGAGTTCGTGGGCCTGGCGAACTACGTCAGGGTGTTCGGCGACAGCGTCAACCTCATCGCGCTGCGCAACACCGTCGTCTACGGGGTCCTGAGCGTGCCGACGCAGATGTTCCTCGGCCTGATGATCGCCCTGGGACTGGAACGGCTGAGCCGCGGGAAGGTGCTCCTGCGCCTCATCTACTACCTGCCTGTCATCAGCTCGTGGGTGGTCGTCTCGCTGATGTTCATGTTCCTCTTCAACTCCGAGGGGCTCTTCAACCACGTCTTCGGCGACGTGCTGGGCCTCGTCGACCCCAACACCGCCTGGCTCAACCGCGCCTCCACCGCCATCCCGGTGATCGCGCTGCTGGGCGTGTGGAAGGGGCTGGGGTGGAGCATGCTCATCTACCTCGCCGCGCTGCAGGGCATACCGGCGGAGCTCACCGAGGCCGCGCGGGTGGACGGCGCCAACCGCGCCCAGGTGACCCGCTACGTGACCGTGCCGCTGCTCAAGCCGACGACGCTGTTCATCGCCGTGATGCTCACGATCGGCGCGTTCCAGAGCTTCATCCAGTTCTACATCATCACCGGAGGCGGACCGGTGCACCAGACCGAGGTGTTCCTCAGCTACATGTACGACCAGGCCTTCAACTTCCTCGACTTCGGCTACGCCAGCGCCATCGCCTGGCTGCTGGCGGCGCTGATCCTGGCGATCAGCCTCGTGCAGTTCAGGCTGATCAAGTCGACCTATGAGTACTGAGGCACGCACCGCATGAGCGCCGATGCCCCTACCGGCGCCGGCAGCCTGGCAGGTCGCGACGGCCGCGCGGGCGCGCGCGTCGTCCGCAGGCCCGTCCGCCGCCGCGCCGCGTCGCCGTGGCGCGTGACCCTCTACCTCGCTCTGGGCGTCGGGGCTCTGGTGATGATGGTGCCGTTCCTCTACACCGTCTCTACGGCCCTGAAGCCGAACGCGTTCGTGTTCACGCCGGAGTTCCTACCCAAGAACGCGACGCTACAGAACTTCGCCGACGCCTGGAACTCGAACAACTTCCAGCGCTACTTCCTCAACAGCCTCAAGGTCGCGGTGCTGTCCTCGCTGCTCACGGTCGCGATCGCCACGACCCAGGCGTACGCCTTCGCCAGGCTGAGCTTCCCCGGCAAGAACCTGGTCTTCAACCTCTATCTGATCACCATGATGATCCCGGGGATGCTCTTCATCATCCCCCAGTTCCTTGAGGCCAGGGCCCTGGGTCTCCTGAACACCCACCTGGGCCTGATCGTCTTCTACGTCGTCGGCTCGATCCCGTTCCAGACCTTCCTGCTGCGGGGCTTCTTCGAGAACATCCCGCGGGCGATCGAGGAGGCGGCCTACGTGGACGGCGCGGGCCGGTTCACGACCTTCCTGCGCGTGGTGCTGCCGTTGGCCGGCCCCGCCGTCGGGACCTCGATGATCTTCTCGTTCCTCGGCAACTGGGACGAGTTCACCTGGGCGCTGACGATCATCAACGACGTGGCGCTGCGCACGCTGCCCATCGCCCTGCGCCTCTTCCAGGGCCAGCACGCCAGCCAGTGGGGCCTCGTCTTCGCGGCCTCGCTGATCGCGCTGGTCCCCGTCATCATCGTCTTCGTCACCTTCCAGCGCGCGTTCGTGCGGGGCGTGGCCGCTGGGGGCGTCAAGGGGTGAGCGAGAGAGTGTCCACGTCATCCGCCGTCCGCGCCGACCCGGGAGGTCGGCGCGAGCGACTCGTGTCCCGCAGCATCGAGGTGATCCTCTCCGGCCAGACGCCGGAGGGCGCCTACCTGGCCGCCCCGACCTTCCCCACCTACAGGTACTGCTGGTTCCGTGACGGCTCGTTCATCGCCGACGCCATGGACCTGGCCGGGCGCCCGGGGAGCGCCGCGGCGTTCCACGCGTGGTGCGTGGGCGTGCTGGAGAGCCAGCTCGACGAGCGCGGGAACGTGGTCGGCGGCGGCGAGCTCCACACCCGCTACCGGGCCGACGGCCGGCACGGCGCCGAGGAGTGGCCGAACTTCCAGCTCGACGGCTTCGGCACGTGGCTGTGGGCCTACCGGCGGCACCGGGAGCGGTCCACGGGCGGCCCGGCGAGCCCGCTCGGCGAACGCGACGCCGACGTCGTCCGGCGCCTCGCCGAGTACCTTGCCGGTCGCTGGTCGCGGCCGAACTTCGACTGCTGGGAGGAGCACGAGCGGTTCGTCCACCCGTCGACCCTGGGGGCGATCTACGCGGGCCTGCGGGCCGCCGCCGAGCTGCTGGGCGAGCGCTACTTCGCCGGCACGGCTTACGCCGTGCGCTCCTACCTGCTGACGCACGGGGTCGCCGACGGGCGCTTCACGAAGCACGTGGGCAGCGAGGAGGTGGACGCCAACCTGGTGTGGCTGGCGCTGCCTTACGAGGTCGTGGCGGTCGACGACCCCTTCATGAGCGCCACACTGGACCGCATCGCGGCCGAGATCCAGGCGCCCGACGGCGGGCTGCACCGCTACGCCGGGGACACCTACTACGGTGGCGGCTGCTGGCCGCTGCTGACGGCGGACCTGGCGCAGGTGAGGCTGGCGCGCGGCGAGGTCGAGGAGGCCGAGAGGCTGCTCGCCTGGGTCGAGGCGCAGGCCACGCCTGCCGGGGACCTGCCGGAGCAGGTCGCGAACCACCTGAACGACCCCGCCTACGTGGACGAGTGGCGCCGGCGCTGGGGCGACAGCGCCTGCCCCCTGCTGTGGTCGCACGCCGCGTACCTGCGCCTGCTCCACGCCATGGGCGAGCTGCAGCCTCTCCTCGGAGCACGGTCTTGAGGGCGCCGGCGTTGGGCGGCGACGCGTCGGGCGTGGACGGGGCGCCGGTGCGCATCCTGGACGCTTATCCCGCCAGGGCCCTCAACGACCCCGGCTCGCCCGCGGAGGTCGTGGTCGAGCTGAGCTCCCAGGCTCCGGCCGTCGTCGAGGTCCAGGTGGCGCTGCTCGACCTCGGCCAGGTCGTGTCGACGTCCAGACGGACTATCGAGGTCGGCCCGGGGACGACGGTCGCGACGCTGGCCGTCGCGGTGCCGCCGGAGGACCCGCGCGGCTACGCGGTGCGCGTGGTGGCCAGGTGGCCCGCAGACGGGGCCTCGTCGCCCAACTGCGGGGCCTCGTCTCCTGCCGACGGGGCCTCGTCGCTCGCCCGCACTGCCTCAGCGTCAGCCAGCAGTGCCTCGTCGCCCGCCGGCGGGACGCCCTCTTCCGCCGGCCAGGCGACGGCGACGACGGCGCTGCTGGCCGCCAGCCATTGGCGCTTGCTGCCGCGCTACGGCTTCCTCAGCGACTTCGCTCCGGCCGCAGGTGGGGCCGCCGACGACCCGGTCGGCCTGCTCGCCCGCTTCCACGTCACGGCGGTCCAGTTCTACGACTGGATGTACAGGCACTACAGGTTCCTGCCGCCCGAGGACGCCGTCGCGGGCGAGGACGAGGTCTTCGTCGACGCGATGGACCGCGAGGTCTCGCTGCGGACCGTCCGCCGGCGCGTGCGCGAGTGCCACGAGCGCGGCATGGCGGCCATCGCCTACGGCGCCGTGTACGGTCCCGAGCCGGAGTTCATCCTCGAGCGCCCCGACTGGCTGCTCTACGACGCCGCCGGCGCTCCCATGCACCTCATCGACCGCTTCTACATCACGGACCTGCGGCCGGGCGGCTGGCGCGAGCACATCCTGGGCGAGTTCGAGTCCGCCGTCGCCGAGGTGGGCTTCGACGGCATCCACATGGACCAGTACGGCTTCCCGAAGCTCGCCTACGACTCGGCCGGCGTCTCGGTGGACGTCAGCGCGGAGTTCGGCGGTCTCATCGACGAGGCCGCCGCGCGGGTCGCGGCGGCGCGCGAGGGCGCCGCGGTCATCTTCAACACGGTCAACGACTGGCCGCTGGACCGCGTGGCGCGCTCCGACCAGGCGGCCATCTACATCGAGGTGTGGTCGCCGCACGACACCTACCGCGACCTGGTCATGCTGGTGCGACGGGCACGGGAGCTGAGCGGCAGGCAGGCGATCCTCGCGGCCTACCTGAGGCCCTTCCACGAGCCCGGCGAGGCGGCCGAGTGGTCCCTGCGCTACGCGACCGCCGTGATCAACGCGGCCGGCGGCCACCACCTGATCCTCGGCGAGGGCGACGCCGTACTGCGCGAGCCCTACTACCCGGACCACGGGCGGCTCAGTGAGCAGGGGCGCGCGGCGACGCGGCGCTACTACGACCACACCGCCGCGTACGCGCACTACCTGCACGCTCAGGACCTGCGCCCGGTGGAGCGCTACTACGCGACGGGAGTGAACACGGCGCTGAACCTCTCGGGCGCTCCCGCCTCCGTCTTCCCCGAGGCGGGCAAGGTCTGGCTCGCCATCGCGCGGCGGTCCGGCCAGATCGTGGTGAACCTCGTGAACCTCACGGCTTTGGAGGACGACCTCTGGGACGCGCCCCGGCCCGCGCCGCGCCGGCTGTCGGGCCTGAGGCTCGAGTGCGAGCCGTTCCTGAGGCCCGACCGCGTCACCTGGACCTCGCCCGACGACGCCGGCTCGCTGGGATCGACGCTAGAGGCCCAGGTCGCGCCGGACGGCCGGGTCACCATCGAGCTGCCGGACCTCGAGCTGTGGCAGACCGTCGTCATCGAGCACTCTTGAACAGCGCCGCTGGCAGCCTCGCCGCTCAGCATCGACCGCAGGGCGCCGTGCCGACGTGCGGTGTCGGCCGCACCTCTCCTCGATCGGCGACCGGATCCAGGCTCCACGACACGCTGGCGTCGCCCATCCCCTCGGGTCCCACCTCCTGCTCCAGGAAGAAGTTGTACCCATCCGTATAAGTGCCGCCGGCCTCGAGCGACAGGTGCGAGGTGGGCTGAGGCGGGTTCCGCGCGGGTACGGTCGTACTGCCGGTGAGCTCGATCCTGCCGACCGCACCCCGGTAGTTCAGGCCACCCACGTAGGCGACCCCGACGTTGCTGTCGACGTACACGTCGTTGTCGATGTAGGTCGTGCAATCGGCGGAGATGGTGAGACCGATGAACCCTGGCGCTCCGAGGTTCTGAGGCTGACCCTGTCCCTCTATCACGTGGGTCTCGTCGGACGGCGTCCAGGTGTCGTGGATCTCCGCGCTGCCGCCCGTGATCTGGCCGGTCCAGAAGACCCCACCGTTGGAGACCTCGGTGCGGCCCGAGAGCGAGACCTCGATGCTCGCGTGACGGTAGACGGTGGTCTCGGTTCCCGAGCCAGCGTACGTGAAGCTCATGCTGCCGCTCCACTCCTCGACCTCGTACGCCTCCTCGCAGGTCAGCGGGTCGTCCTCGGTGGTCACCTGCGCGGTCCTGAAGTCGTCGAAGGCGCCGCCGCTCACCAGCAGTTGGGCCTGGAACGTGCCCTCCTCGGTATAGCGGTGCTGGGCGCTGCCGACGTTCGCGCAGTCCTCGATCGCGACCGTTGGGGTACCGTCGCCGGGGTCTAGGCTGCAGCTCAGGACCGGGCCCCCGGGGTCGAAACCCGACCAGCTGAACTCGACGTCAAGCGGGACGTCGCCGCTCGCAGGCGAGGCGTCGAATCGCCACCCCACCTCGACGTCCACCGTGTCGCTCTTGCCGCTCTCGACCAAGGTGAGGACAGGGCTGTAGGTACCCGACGCGTTCCCAAGCCTCGAGGTGAAGGAGTAGGTGTGCGAGATGCTCGTCGTGGTGAGGCAGTCGTCGATCTCGTAGGGGCCGCTGCCGTCGCCGGGATCCAAGGTGCACGGTACCGGCTCGTCGCGCGGCTCGATCCCCGTCCAGTCGAACGTGGTGGTCAGCGGAGCGTAACCGCTCGCCGGCGTCGCCGACAGGGTCAGCTCGAAGACGGTCAGCTCGGCTTTGCCAGCGGCGCTGTCGAGGCCGAAGGCGCCGCCGCTGTAGACGCAGCCCCGGCAGAGCGCGTGATCGCGCAGCAGCTTGGCGGTCTCCCCAGCGCCGCGGGTGCGTACCTCGATAGTGGCCGTTCCGAGGGAGAGGGCCTCCCACTCCAACCCTTCCTCCGGTGGGAGCGGTGCCGCGACCTCGGGTTGGAAGCTGAACAGCGTCACGAGTCGGGGGCTCACCACCTCCACGGGACCCCAGCTCAGCGAGGGCACGTGGAGGTCGTCCGCCGACGCCGCCGGGACACCCGCCGCCTTGAGCGCCTTGATGAACACGTCGAGCGTGAACTCGGCGACCGCGAGGATGCGGTCGAGAACCTCGTCGATCCCCTTGGGATGCCCCGCGATGCCGATCGCGGCCAGGAGCTGGTCGGCGAGGTCCAGGAGGCTGATCGGCGGAGGTTGGTTCACCGCCGTCAGCCTGAAGGTCGAGTCGGTGGTCTCGCCGGCCTCCAAGCGGTCATCGGCGAGCTCCAGGTCGAGGCTCGCGATCTTGGACGGCAGGAGCCCCGGCACCAGCTTGTTCATGACGAAGTCGGCGACCGACAGGAGCCCGCCGACGAGCGCCGCCG
>DASVDQ010000011.1 GCA_036381035.1 Trueperaceae bacterium
GACAACGCCCTGCGCCACGGCGCGGGGCGGACCCGCGTGGCCGTCGCCGTCGGCGACAGGCGCCTGACCGTGCGGGTCAGCGACGACGGGCCCGGCGTGCCGGAGGACGCGCTGGCGCGCCTCACCGAGCCCTTCTACAAGGTCGACCGGGGCGGCGACGGGCTGGGTCTGGGCCTGGCGTTCGTGGCCCACGTCGCCCGCGCGCTCGGCGGCGAGCTGGCGCTGTCCAACACGGGCACCGGTCTCGAGGCGACGCTCAGCCTGCCGGTGGTGGCGCAGCAGGCGTGAGGGGCGGGGCGAGCCGCATCGAGCTCCAGACCGCCAGACCTCGCTGGCGGCTCGGCACCGGATGGCTCGAGCCCGGCTGACTCCCCGCCACCGAACCGATCGCGGGCCGAACGCTAGACCCGAACCAGGTCTGCTCTCGTTCTGGGTCTCCAACCCCCGTCCCGAACGCTCGTGAGCGGTTGCTTCAGCAGTGGCCCCCGCATACACTCATGAGCGGCACCTGAGAGACGAGGCCCGTGCAGCCCCGCCCGGGCCCGGATGCACAATCGGAGGGATATATCGTATGCGGTCCGTTTTGCGTGCTCTTTGCCTGGGGGCGATGGTCCTTGGCTGCACCGTCGTGGTGGCGCGGTCCTCGGCCGAGACCCCCGACCCGCCCGACGCCACGACGCTCGAAGCGGTGAGGCAGAAGGGCCAGGAAGTCTTCACGACCAACTGCATGGGCTGTCACGGACCGACGGGGGGCGGCGGCGTGGGCGTGCCGCTCGCAGGCAACGACTTCCTCGAGGACACCGAGTACGTCATCGAGCAGATCGTGTACGGCGGTGGCTTCATGCCCGGCTTCGGGCACCTCAGCGACGAAGAGATCGCTGCGGTGGCGACCTACGTGAGGACGAGCTGGGGCAACGACTTCGGGCTCGTGACCGTGGAAGAGGTCGCGGCGCACCGTTGAACGTAGTGGCCGGCTCGGCATACACGTCGCTTGGGCGGCGCGTGAGCGCCATTCGAGTCCAGAACCAGTTCCAGGTGGGAGGTAGGCATCGCATGAAGGCAACAAGGCTAGCTCTGGCGGTGATCACGGCCGTCGCCCTCGGCACATGTGCCGTTTGGGCCCAGGGTCCGGCGGTCCAATGGGAGCCGCTCACGATGGACCGGCTCCTCGACCCCGAGGCCGGTGACTGGATCAACGTCCGCCGGACGTACGACGGGGCGGGCTACAGCCCCCTGTCGCAGATCAACTCGGAGAACGTAGACCAGCTGCGCGTGGCATGGGCCTACTCGTTCTCGGACGACACTCGCTGGGCGCCGAACCCGGTGGTGGCCAACGGCATCATCTACGTCTCCGAGAGCGGCGGCAAAGTGCACGCCATCGACGCCGCGACCGGGCGCGCCGTCTGGGTGTACCAGCGCCAGCTGCCCGAGGACATCAGCGTGTCGCAGGCGTTCAACCGCGCCCGCGGCGTGGCCGTGGCCTACGACAAGGTCTACTACGGCACCGCCGATTCTTACCTGGTGGCTCTCGACGCCCGCACCGGCGAGGTCGTCTGGGAGACGATGACAGGTGACTACAAGACCGGGCGCGGGCACAGCCACCCGCCGATCGTCGCCGACGGCAAGGTCATCATCGGGATGAACGGCGGCGAGTTCAAGACGCGCGGCACGGTGCAGGCCTTCGACGCCGAGACCGGCGAGCTCGTGTGGCAGGTCTACACGGTGCCGGAGCGCGGTGAGCCCGGCTCGGAGACCTGGGCCGAGGAGGACGAGATCTGGGGCGGCGCCACCTGGGGGACACCCACTTACGACCCGGAGACGCAGACCGTCTACATCGCCACGGGTCAGCCGCTGCCCTGGTCGGGTCTCCTGCGCGGCCCGGGGGACAACCTGTACACGAACTCGATCCTCGCGCTCGACGTCGACACGGGCGAGATGAAGTGGTACTTCCAGACCCTACCGCACGACTACTGGGACCTCGACTCGCCGTTCGAGAGCGTCCTGGTGGACCTCGAGATCGACGGCGAGGTGAGGAAGGCTCTCGTCCACCACACGAAGACGGGCTGGGGCATCGTGCTCGACCGCGTGACGGGCGAGTTCCTACACGCCTATCAGATCGCTTACCAGAACGTCATCGAAGGCTGGGATGAGAACGGGCGCCCGATCTTCAACCCTGAGGCCAGGCCTGGCTACGACGCCCAGAACTCCGGCGAGCGCTTCTTCACCTGTCCCCACCTGCACGGCGCCAGGAACGTCCATCAGACGAGCTACAGCCCTGACACCGGCTTGATCTACCAGGGCGTGAACAACCACTGCATGAACGTCGAGTACGTCGACGCGGAGTACCGCCCAGGCCGTCTGTGGGTCGGCTTCCGCTACGACACCGTTCTGGCACCCGGCTACGACCACGTGGGCGAGTTCGCGGCTTTCGACCCCGCCACGGGCGAGAGGAAGTGGACGTACGTCACGGAGAGCGGCGCCCCGATGTCGGCGTCGGCGCTCACCACCGCCGGCAACCTCGTCTTCGGCGGCACCACCGACCGCGAGTTCTTCGCGCTCGACGCCACCACCGGCGAGCTGCTCTGGAGCATCACGCTCAACGGCGACGTCACCGGCTCTCCCATCACCTTCATGGTCGACGGCAAGCAGTACGTCGCGATCGGCGCCGGCGGCACCGTGGCCGCCTCCACGTCGTTCGCCCCGCTCGTCGGCCTGAGGACGCAGCCCGGTTCCGGCGTGCTCTGGGTCTTCGAGCTGCCCGAGTCCGCGACGTCGAACTGACAACGCTTCCCACACGGCTCCGCGTCCCCATAGCGGGGACGCGGAGCCGCACGTATTCCAGTCCCCGCGAACAGAGGACGAAGATCTTCCCACGCGCGATGCTCATGATTCGCCTGTTATCTGCCCTCCTAGTCATCTCTTGCGCGTCCACGGCGTTCGCCAGGTGGGAACTGCGCGTCTGCCAGGACCCGAACCAGCTCCCGTTCTCAAACCGTGCAGGGGAAGGCTTCGACAACCGCATAGCCGCACTGCTGGCCGAGGAGATGGGGGCGGACCTCGTCAGCGTCTGGGTCCCGCTGGAGGCCCTCGAGTACGTCAGGTCCGACCTGCTCGACACGGGCAGGTGCGACGCAGTCATCGGCATCGAGGACACCGTCGAAGGCTTCCTGACCACGGTCGTCTACTACCGCAGCGCCTACACGTTCGTGTCGCGGGAGGAGAGCGGACTCGACCTGAGCTCGCTCGACGACCCGAGGCTGGCCCACCTCCGCATAGGCCTGGAGAAGGCCGGTATAGCCCCGCACCACGTGCTCCTGGGCATCGGCCTGCGGCAGAACCTCACGATCGTCGGCGCCGGCGACTACGACGACCCGAGCTACCTAGCCGCGCCGGTGAAGGCCGTGGAGGAGGGCCTCGTTGACGTCGCCCTGGTCTGGGGCCCCGTGGCGGGGTACTTCGCGAGAGCATCCGCAGTACCGCTCGAGGTCACCCCCGTCACCCCCGAGGTCTATCTGCCCTACCTCCTGATGGCCCACAACATGGTCATCGGAGTGCGGCCGGGCGACGAGTCCCTACGAGACCTCTTCAACGAGGCGCTGGCCAGGCGCTGGGACGACGTCCAGGCGATCCTCGCCGAGTACGGGGTGCCGCTCTCGCCGGTTCCCCCGCCCGTAGCCCCTGCTACGGACGACGCCGTGTACAGGGTCGGGCTCGTGGTCCCCATGACCACGAGCTCCAGGACCGACCTACGCGAGGTTGCCGGGCAGGCAGCCGCTCTAGGGGCTCGTCTGGCGGAGGAGGCAGACTCTTCTGGCCTCCAGCTCGACGTGCTCTTCGCCAGCGCGCCGGACGCCGAGGCCGCGGTGCGAGCCGCCCGCCGGCTCGTCGACGCCCAGGGCGTCCGCGCTCTGATAGGCGGCGTGGGCGACGACCAGGCCCGGGTGCTCGCCCGCGTGGCGGAGGAGGAGGGACTGGTCTTCCTCAACGTCGGTTCCGCCGACCAGTCGCTGCGTGCCACCCCGCCAAGCACGACGTTCCACGTCGAGGCGAGCGAGGAGATGTACCTCGGCGCGACCCTAGATCACTACGCGGCTCTAGGCGTCGAGACCTGGGCGGTCGTCCATCCCGACAGTCCCGAGGGGCAGCGGTGGTTGGCCCTGGCCGTGAAGCACATCGGCGGCCAAGGGGATCTAGTCACCCTGGACGTCGTCGCGGTCGGCGCCGACCAGGTCGCTTTCACCGCGGAGATCTCCCGCCTGCTTGAGCGGGGCGCGGAGGGCGTCCTGGCCCTGCTCCCGCAACGCCAGCTCGAGTTCTTCCTCACCCAGCTCCAAACGTTCGGCACCGACGTCGTCGTCGCGGCTCTCCCCGACCCGCTCAGCCAGTCGCGCGAGGGCCTCGCCTCCCTCACGGCCGCGGGAGGAAGAGTCGGCGCGCACCCGCGTCTGGCGCTGTGGGAGACCACTCTGCCCATGGAGGAAGCTCGGCAGCTCGTGGAGCTGTTCGAGGGTCGTTGGGGTAGGCCGATGGACCCGAGCGCCTGGGCCGCCTACGCTGCGGTGGAGATACTCCGCGCGGCCGTCGAAGAGGTCGGCGACTCCACGTCCGCGGTCGCGGGACGCCTGCTCTCGCCCACCTTCTCGATAGATGTCCACAAGGGCAGACCTCTCACCTTCGAGGCCGACACGCATCAGCTCCTCCAGCCGCTGTACGTCGTCGAGACTGACGCTGACGGGCGCTACGACCCGACGCTCGCGGGTCTCACGGCAGTGGCTCGCTTCGTGGCCGTGGCGCCGTGAGCTAGGCGTGCGTGGGCGCCGCCCGCGTGTGAGCTCGCGTACCCCGTAGGCCCGCCGCTCGCCCTCGGTCCCCTCGCCTCACTCCCCCACGACGGGCGCTGGGCGCTCCTGCGAGCTCGGCCCCTCGTCGCCGTTCACGACGGGCCAGCCGTCCACCCACTCGATCCTGTCGATGAGCACGGGTCGCCGCGTGGCGCCGTAGCGGAGGAGCGGCTGCTCCGGGTCGACGGCATGGTAGACGAGCCAGTCGTCGCCGGCGTCGTCGGTCGCCACGGCGGCGTGCCCCGGACCCACCCAGGCGTCGTTCCTGTAGAGGACGATGCGTCCGCCGCCGGAGCGCAGGTTCCGACCCAGGTCGTCAACGTACGGCCCCAGCAGCGACTCGGAGCGGCCCACCCACGTGGCGTAGGTCGAGCTCGCCCCCTCGCAGCACGACCCCGACGAGAGGATCAGGTAGTAGTAGCCGTCCCTCTCGATCACGTAGGCCGCCTCGAAGCGCGTGTCGGCCAGCCTGACCGGCTCGCCGGCCGGCGCCGTGCCGTCGGCGGAGAGGGTCACGGCGTAGATGCCGTGGAAGCTGCCCCAGACCAGCGTGCGCGTGCCGTCCTCCGCCACGTGGTGGAAGGGGTCAATCGAGTTGCGCACGCCGATGTCCTCGGAGCAGAACACGGGCCGACCGAGGTCCTCCCACGGCCCGCCGGGCGACGGCGCGCGCGCCAGGCCGATGCAGGGGTTCGGGTCTCCCCACGTCGAGTAGCTGTAGTAGAGGTGGTAGACGCCTTCGACGACGCTGACGTCGGGCGCCCACAGGAAGCCGGACGACTTCCAGCTGGGCGGGAGCGCGAACACCTCGCCCACGTGCTCCCAGCTCACCAGGTCGCGCGAGCGGAAGATGGGCAGGTAGCGCTCGAGGCCGTCGTCCCAGCGGTCCTGGGTGGCGTAGAGGTACCAGGTCCCGTCCTCGGCGCGGATCACGCTGGGGTCGGCCGCCACGGGCTCGATGACCGGGTTCACGTAGGTCTGCGCGGCGGCGGTCGCGACCATGCCGAGGGCGGCGGCGAGCAGGGCCCGCCTCAAGCCGGCTCCTCCTCGGAGGGTGCGCCCGCTGCGAGCTCCCGCGCGGTGCCCGGCCCCGCCGCGACCTCTCCCGTCGCAAGCTCCCGGTACGCGCGCGCCGCGTCGGTCTCCTGCCTGTCGCTCACCGTGGGGCGCAGGTGGTAGAGGCCCGCCGGGCAGACGAAGCCGGCGCGCCGCGTGAGCAGCGAGTCCCAGTCGACGTGGTCGAAGAGCGGCCACCAGGTGTAGCCCACGACGTCTGCGCCGCCGGACCTGGCCGCGGCGATCTCGCCCATGTTCCACTCGATCCACCTCCGCCTGACCTCGTCGCTGCCCGCGGCGCTCGACTCCGCCACGAACAGCGGCAGGCCGTAACGCCGGTGGTAGGCGAGCGTCGTCGCGGCCAGGCCCAAGGGCCGCCGCGCCGTCGTGACGACGGGCCGCCCGTCCTCGCCCACGTCGAGGTCGTGCTCGGTCTCCGGGTAGTAGTCGAGTCCGATCACGTCCACGCGGACCGGCTCGGCGGCGCAGCGCGCCAGCACCTCGCGCGGGAACCCCGCCCTGAGCAGCCACTCGTGGGTCTCCTGGCCGGGCACGGCCTTGCCCAGCAGCAGGTCGAACGCCGCGTAGCGCTGGAGCGTGCGGAACCCCGCCTCCTCCGCGACCTCGGGCCGCCGGGGGTGGAAGGTGTCGGCGCCGTCGTTCAGCCACACCTGCGTGTCGGGCGCCGCGTCCTCCAGCCGCCTGAGGCCCTCGTGGAGCGCCGTGACCACGGGCGCCAGGAGCCGCGCGAAGCCGTCCCTGCCCTCGAGGTGCGGGGGCCAGATGCCGAAGCCGGCCCTGAAGTAGACGCTGATGTACGGCTCGTTCCAGGGGGTGAGCTTGGTGACGACGCCGCGGTAGCGCCTGGCGAACGCCTCGAGGTAGGCCGCGTAGGCCTCGGGGAAGGCGGGGTCGAGGTAGCCCCCTGCCAGGTAGGCCGGCACGCCGAAGTGGACGAGGTCCCACACCGGCTCGAGGCCGAGCCGCTGCATCTCGTCTAGCACGGCGTCCACGCGGGTGAAGTCGTACTGGCCCGGCGCGGTCTCGACCTCGGGCCAGGTGAGGCCATAGCGGACGGCCGTCGCCCCCACCGCCGCGGCCAGGGCCAGGTCCTCGCGCCAGCGCTCGCGGTGGCCGGTCCAGGTCAGCTCGTCGACGTCCATGTCGGGGATGAGGGCGTTCTCGATGCCGACCAGCCACAGGAGGCCCCGCGGGCGCGCGGACGCGCCGTCGCCGGGGCGCGCGGACGGGCCGTCGCGAGTGTCCGCAGCGGCGAGGTCGGGCGCGCGCTCCTCAGTCATCCTTGAGCCCGGTGAGCGACATGCCCCTGATGAAGTAGCGCTGGGCGAAGAGGAAGGCGATCAGCACCGGCAGCGACGCGATGGCGGTGCCGGCCATGAGCTTGCCGTAGGCGGTCCAGTAGCGGCTGCTGAAGGTGGTGATGGCCACGGGGAGCGTCTGCATCTCGCCGTGCACGACGAACAGGGGCCAGACGTAGTTGTTCCAGGACGCCATGAACTGGAAGAGGCCCAGGGTCGCCATGGGGGCGACGAGGAACGGCAGCAGCACGTACCACAGCACCTGCAGGCTGTTGGCGCCGTCCAGGCGCGCGGCCTCCTCGAGCTCCCTGGGTATCGAGACGAAGAACTGCCGCATCAGGAAGACGCCGAAGGCGGCCGGCATGCCCGGCCAGATCAGCGCGTGGTAGGTGTCCACCCAGCCGAAGTCGATCATCATCAGGTAGTGCGGGATCAGGAAGATGATCCCGGGGATCATCATCGAGGCGAGGATCACCCAGAACCAGAACGTGCGCCCCCTGAACCGCATGCGCGACAGCGGGTAGGCCGTGATCACCGCGAGGGCGACGCTGCCCAGGGCGAACGCCAGCGAGGTGAAGAGCGAGTTGAACGTCCAGCGGGCGAAGTGGGCGTCGGGCGCCTCCAGGATCGCGCGGTAGTTCTCGAGCGTCGGCTCGTGCGGCCACCACTGGACCGGCCTGGCGACGGTGTCGGCCTCGCTCTTCAGCGAGGTCGTGACCATCCAGTAGATGGGCGCGAGGAACAGCACGGCGAGCACGCAGAGGAGTACGAAGCGCGGGACGTCGCGCCAGCGCGGACGGCCCTCGCGCCTGTCGACGCGCGTGCGCAGCGCGGCGGACGCGCGCGCCGCCGGGCCGGAGGCCGCGACGGTCGTCGAGCCGTACGCCGGGGCCCTGGCGCTCACGCCCTGCCCCTCCCCAGGTCGCGCAGCGTGAGGCGGAACTGGAAGCCCGTCACGACGAGGAGCAGCGCGCCGAACATCAGCGACATCGCCGCCGCCGAGCTGAACTGGAAGCGCGTGAACGCCTCCTCGGTGATGAACATCATCACGCTCTGGGTGGTGCGCAGCGGCCCGCCCGCCGTCATGACGTGCGGCTGGCCGAAGAGCTGGAACGACGCGATCGTCGTGGTGACGGTGGCGAACAGCGTCACGGGGTTGAGCTGCGGCCAGGTGACGTAGCGGAACTTCGCCCACGCGCCGGCGCCGTCTATGGCGGCGGCCTCGTAGTAGGCCTGCGGGATCGCGGCCAGCGCCGCCGAGTAGAGGACCATGTTGAACCCCACGGTCCACCAGACGGTCCCGACGATGATGGGCACCCAGGCCAGGCCGATCGTCGTGAGGAACGCGACCGGCTCGGTGAACGGCAGCATGTCGAGCAGCACGTTGATGAGGCCGGTGCGGTTCTCGAACATCCACTTCCACAGGAGGCCCATGACCGACACGGAGAGGATCGTGGGGAGGAAGAAGACCGCCCGGAAGAACGACCTGCCAGGGATGGGCCTGTGCAGCAGCAGGGCCAGGCCGAGGGCGCAGACGATGAGGAGGGGCGTGGTGATGACGGTGAAGAGCGCCGTGTTCCCCATCGTCTTCCAGAAGAACGTGAACTGCGGCGTCCCAGGGGTCAGCAGCCGGGTGTAGAACTCCGCCCCCACGAACGGCTGCTGGTCGGAGAGGATGTTCCAGCGGTGAAGGGACACGTAGATAGCGAAGCCGACGGGGTAGACGACGAAGACGAGGAACAGGACGGCGTGCGGCAGCAGATACAGGTACGGCTCGAGTGGATGGCCGTCCACGCGGGGCCGCAGGCGGCTCCGGCGCGCCGGCCGCGACGCGGCGGCCGCGGGTGCCACCACCGCCGTGTCGGTAGACGGTCCGCTCATCGGCACCTCCTGTGGGGCCGGCGGGCGCCCCTGCGTCGCGGAGGCGCCCACCGGCGTGGATGGGTCGTTACGGCAGGCTGAGGAGGCCCTCCTGGATGGCCGCCGCGGCCTCGCTCACGCCCTGCGAGAGGGCCTGGTCCACGGCGGTGCCGTGGAGCGCCGCCTCGAAAGCGGCGTCCCAGGCGCCGCGGAACTGCGCCAGGAACGGGAAGCCGGTGAGGACGTAGGTGTTGGCCATGGCGTCGGAAAGGGACGCCATCGGGTTCTCGGCGTACTCGGGGCTGCTCGCGACCTCGGGCTGGGTCGGCAGGCCGCCCGCCGTGGTCCACTTGAGGTTCTGCTCCGGCTGGGTCATCCAGCCGATGAACGTCATCGCGGCCTCGACCTTGGCCGGGTCGGGGTTGCGCTGCACCGGCAGGACCAGGTGCGAGGAGCCGCCCCAGGTCGCGTAGCGCTCGGTGCCGAGCTGCGGGAACGCGGCCACGCCGAAGTCGAGGCCGGCGTCGCGGTACTGCGAGAGCATCCAGACGCCGTTGAAGTTCATCGCGGCCACGCCCTGGCGGAACGCGTCGATCTCGCTGCCCTCGGTGGCGTCGGCAGGGCCGAAGTGGTGCTCGGAGCCGATGTCCACGAGGAACTGCACGGCCTCCTGGGCGGCCTCGGAGTCGAAGGTCGGCGCGTAGCCCTCGTCCGCCGAGCCGACGAACGTCACCCCGTTCTGGGCCGCGACGGCGTAGGCGATCGTCCCGCCCATCCACGGCGTGGGGATGCCGACGGCGTAGCGCTGCAGGCTCGACGGGTCGAAGCCGGGGTCACCCGGGTGGTTGCCGTTGGCGTCGACGGTGAGCGCCGTCGCCGCCTCCAGGAACTCCTCCCTGTTGCTGGGCGGGTCGTCGGGGTCGAGCCCGGCCTCCTCGAAGAGGTCCTTGTTGTAGTACATGACCAGCATCACCGAGTGGATGGGCACGCCGTAGACCTTGCCGTCGACGACGCCGGTCTCCCACAGCGAGGGGAAGAAACGCTCGCCCTCGACGCCCGCGGCGGCCAGCATGTCCGGCGTCATCTCCGCCACGGCGCCCCTGAGGATGAAGCCGGTGATCACGTCCTCGTTGAGGGCCACCACGTCGGGCGCCTGCCCGGCGGCGACGGCCGGCTCGAGCTGCTGGAACAGTGGTCCCCACGCGATGGCCTGGGCGGTCACGTGGATGTCCGGGTGGGTCGCGTTGAACTCGGCGACCAGCTCCTCCATCACGGGCAGGTCCGGCCCGGTGAAGCCGTGCCAGTAGGTGATCTCCACCTGCGCCAGCGCCGTTCCCCCGAGCGCCAGGCCGGCGACGATCGCCGCGATGAGCCTCGTCCTCAACTCCTTCATGCGTCCTCCTCCTGGCGGCCTTCCGCCGCCCGCGGATGGTCTCCCCCTTCGCCCGCCGACGCGCCCGGCCGGTCCTCGGGCGACGGCTCGCCGCGGGTGGCGCGGGCGATCGCCGCCGGGTCGGCCTTGGGCGTGCGGTCCATGGCGAGGAGCCCGTTGCGCTCCTGGAAGGTGTCGGTGAGCTGCGTGTAGCACCACCCCGCCAGCGCCGAGCCGTTCACGGACGCCGCCAGGCGCCGGTAGCGCTCGAGCAGCGCCGCGCCGTCCGGCACGGCGTCGTAGCCCCAGCCGGGCGCGCCGTCGTCGACCCTCACGCCGCCGAACTCGCTGAGCAGCACGGGCCTGCCGCCCGGGAGCGAGCCGTCGAGGAGCAGCCGCCTGCCCCCGGGGCGGTGCTCGTGCAGGGTCCGGACGATGGCCTCGGACGTCGCGTAGCGCGCGCCGATCGCGTCGGGGTCCGGGGTGTAGTCGTGGACGTTCACGAGGTCGGTGCCGAGCATCTCCCAGCCGTCGTTGCCCACGACCGGGCGGCTCGGGTCGAGCGCGCGGGTGAGGTCGGCCAGGCCGCGCACGAGGGCGCGCTGCGGCGCCGACAGCGGCAGGTCGGGCACGCCCCAGCTCTCGTTGAAGGGCACCCAGGCCATCACGCTGGGGTGGGGTGAGGCCTGCTCCACGGCAGCCAGCCAGGTCTGCGTGAGGCGCCGCGCGGCGACGGCGTCGAACGCGTAGGCGCTGGGGAGCTCGACCCACACCAGCAGACCCAGGTGGTCGGCCCAGGCGTAGAACCGCGGGTCCTCGAGCTTCTGGTGCTTGCGCACGCCGTTGAAGCCCAGCGCCTTGGCCAGCGCGACGTCGCGCCCGAGCGCGCCCGCGTCGGGGGGCGTGAGGTGGGTCTGCTCCCAGTAGCCCTGGTCGAGCGCCATCCGCAGGCGGTAGGGGCGCCCGTTGAGGAGCACGGCCCCGTCGCGCGCCTCCACGGTCCTCAGCGCGGTGCGCGTGCGGGCCTCGTCGACGACCTCGCCGTCGCGCTCTAGGGTCACCGTGACGTCGATGAGGTTCGGCGTCTCGGGCGTCCACAGGAACCGCGCCCGGGCGTCGTCGATCCCCGGGTCGGGCAGGTGGAGGCGGCGCCGCAGCAGGTGTCCGGAGACGGCGTAGCTGTCGTCGAGGAGCGTCTCGCCCGCGAGGTCGAGCCTCACGCGCGCGACGAGGCCGCCCCGCGCCGGTCCCTCGCCGGCCGGACGACCCGACGCGGACCCCACGCCGGCCAGGCGCAGCTCCATGTCGAGCGCGAAGGCCGCGAGGTCGGCGGTGAAGGCCACGCGCTCGACGCGGACCGCCGGCAGCGGCTCCCACCACACCGTCTGCCAGATGCCGGTCGTGCGCGGGTACCAGATGCTGTGGGGCTCGGGCAGCCAGTCCTGCTTGCCGCGGGGCTTGGACATGTCGTGCGGGTCGTCGACGCAGCGGACCAGGAGCTCGACGGGTCCGTCCTGCACGAGCTCGGTGACGTCGACGCCGAACGGCGTGTAGCCGCCCTCGTGGTGCGCCACGCGCTGGCCGGCGACCCAGACCGTCGTCTCCCAGTCGGCGGCGTTGAAGCGGAGGAACACGCGTCGTCCGCGCCACTCGGCGGGCAGCCTGAGGACGCGGCGGTACCAGACCGCCTGGTCGGGGCCGGGTGCCGCGGCGCCCGACGCCGGCGACTCGGGGGCGAACGGCACGACGATGGTGCTGCCCAGCACCGGCTCCCCTCCCGGCGGACCGCAGCCGAACTCCCACTCGCCGTCGAGAGACTGCCAGTCGGGGCGGGTCAGCGACGGGCGTGGGTGCCGGCGCGGGTCGTCCGCGGCGAGACCGAGCACCTGCCCCTCGAGCGGCTGCGGCGCCGCGACTGTTCCCTCGACCAAGGCGCGCCCTCCCGGATGAACGTTGCAACAAAACCTGTTGTAATCCGAGGTCAACTCTAGGCCGCTGCGAGGGCGCTGTCAACGACTTCGGCACGGCGACGAGGACGAGGTCGAGAAGGGCTCGGGAAACCGCCACCTCGCGGCCGCTTTCGTGCTAGGTTTTTCTGCAGCAAACACGCCGCGGGAGGGTCAGGGTGGCAGACCATGGCGGGCTCAGGACGCTGCGTCTAGACGTCGTCAGAGGGGGCGGCGAGGAGCGGGTCGAGGCGGTGCTGAAGGCGTTGGCGTCGACGACGCGACGCCGGATACTCGCCCTGCTGGCCGACAGGCTCCTCAACGTCACCGAGATCGCGCGGGCGCTGGGGCTGCCCGTCTCGACGGCGAACCTGCACGTGAACGCCCTCGAGGACGCCGGGCTCCTGCTCGCCGAGCACCGCCCCGCCAGCCGCGGGCTGCAGAAGGTCTGCACCAGGGCCTACGACAGCGTGGTCCTCGAGCTGCCCGGTCCCGAGCGGTCCCAGGAGTCGGGGGAGGTCGCGGAGGTCTCCATGCCCATCGGCGCGTTCGTGGACTGCGCCGCCGTGCCGTCGTGCGGCCTCGCCGGCGAGCTCGGCATCATCGGCATGCTCGACGACCCCGCCGCCTTCTACGACCCCGACCGCGTCCACGCGCAGCTCGTCTGGTTCCACCAGGGCCACCTCACCTACCGCTTCCCCAACCGCCTGCCGCCGCGGGCCGAGCTGCTGAGCCTCACCGTGAGCTGCGAGGTGTGCAGCGAGGCGCCCCTGCACCACGACGACTGGCCGTCCGACATCACACTGTGGGTCAACGGCGTCGAGGTCGGCACCTGGACGAGCCCCGCCGACTTCGGCGGCCAGCGCGGGAGCCTCACGCCCGAGTGGTGGGAGTCCCACAACTCCCAGTACGGGATGCTGAAGGTGTGGCGCGTCACGGCCGAGGGCTCCTGGATCGACGGCGTGCCGGGTACGGGCGCGACCCTCGCCGAGCTCGACGTCGCGGCCGCGCGCTGGATCGACGTGAAGATCGGGGTCAAGGAGGACGCCACCCACGTCGGCGGCCTCAACCTCTTCGGGCGCGGGTTCGGCAACTACCCGCAGGACCTCGTCCTGCGCCTGCGCTACCGCCAGCCCGAGCCGGCCGGGCGGAAGGGCACGGCTGTCGTCGGGGCGGTCACCGGCACGAGCGTCGCCGTCGGCCGGGAAGGTGGTTCGAGCGCGGGCGCAGCCCGAGCGCCCGACGGCGGCGCCGGGTCCGCCTCCACCGGGCCGGAGGCGCGCCCGTGAGCGCGACGCAGTTCCTCCCCGCGGAGCACCCGCACCGCCGCTACGACCCGCTGGGCGACAGGTGGGTCGTGGTGTCGCCGCACAGGACGAAGCGCCCCTGGCAGGGCCAGGTCGAGAGGCCGGCGCCGGACGACCGCCCCGCCTACGACCCTACCTGTTACCTCTGCCCCGGCAACGCGCGGGCGGGGGGCGGGACGAACCCGCGCTACCAGCACACCTTCGTCTTCACCAACGACTTCCCCGCCCTGGTGCCGGACGCGCCCGAGCCGCCGGCGGGCGACGCCGTCTTCCGCTGGGGCCGCGCGTCCGGCACGTGCCGCGTCGTCTGCTTCTCGCCGCGGCACGACCTCTCGTTCGCCGAGCTCGACGCGTCCGCCAGGGAGCGGGTCGTGGACGTCTGGGCCGAGCAGGTCGCGGAGCTCGAGCGCTCCTACCGCTGGGTGCAGGTCTTCGAGAACAGGGGCGCGGCCATGGGCGCCTCGAACCCGCATCCCCACGGGCAGGTCTGGGCCATCGACGCGGTGCCGACCGAGGCCGCGCGCGAGCTCGAGACGCAGCGAGCCCACCTCGCCGCCCACGGGTCCCCCCTGCTCCTCGACTACGCGAGGGCCGAGCTGGCGCGGGGCGAGAGGGTCGTGGCCGCGAACGAGGCCTGGCTCGCCGTCGTGCCCTTCTGGGCGACGTGGCCCTACGAGCTGCTGATCGTCCCGCACGCCCGGCACGTGGCCCGCCTGCCCGACCTCCACGCGGGGGAGCGCGCCGCGCTGGCGCGCCTCTGCGGCGAGGCGTTCGCCAGGCTCGACAACCTCTTCGCGACGAGCTTCCCCTACACCTTCGGCTGGCACGGCGCCCCCGCGCGCACGCCGGGCACCGAGGGATGGCAGCTCCACGCCCACGTCTACCCCCCGCTCCTGCGCTCGGCGACGGTGCGCAAGTTCATGGTCGGCTTCGAGATGCTGGCCGAGCCGCAGCGCGACATCACGCCGGAGCAGGCGGCGGCGCGCCTCGCGGCGCTGCCGGCGGTCCACTACCGGAGCGGCACGTGAGGCCCGCCCGCGAGAGGGCGCTCGCGGCCTTCGCCGCGGCGTACGGGCGCGAGGCGACGCACCTGGCCTGGGGGCCGGGCCGGGTGAACCTCATCGGCGAGCACACCGACTACAACGACGGCTTCGTCCTGCCCATGGCGCTCGAGCGCCGCGCCTACCTGGCCTTCGCCCCTCGGCACGACGGCGCGGTGCGGCTCGTCGCCACTGACCTCGGCGCCGAGGGCGCCTTCACCCTGGCGGAGGTGGCGCCGGGCACGCCGCCGCGCGCCGCGGCGCCCGGGGCCGGCCAGGCGAGCTGGCTCGACTACCCGAAGGGCGTCGCCTGGGCCCTGGCGCACGACCTCGGCGCGGGCGCGCTGGCGGGCTTCGACGGCGCCCTGGCGTCGGACGTGCCGCGCGGCGCCGGCCTCTCGTCCTCGGCCGCCGTCGAGCTGGCGGTGGCGGCGGCGCTGCTCAGGCCGCACGAGGCGGGACCGGAGGGCTGGGACGTGCGCGCGGTGGCCCGCGCCGCCCAGCGCGCAGAGAACGCCTGGGTGGGCGTGGCCACGGGGATCATGGACCAGCTCGTCGGCGCGGCGGCGGTGGCGGGCTGCGCCCTGCTGATCGACTGCCGGGACCTGTCGTTCGAGCCGGTCCCCCTGCCGGACGACGTGGCCGTGGCCGTGCTCGACACCGGCACGCGGCGAGGCCTCGTGGGCAGCGCCTACGACGACAGGCGCGCCGCCTGCGAGCGCGTGGCCGCCGCCCTCGGCGCGCCGGCGCTGCGCGACGTCACTATCGCCGACCTGCGCGCCTCCGCCCACAGGCTGGACGCCACCGACCTGAGGCGGTCCGAGCACGTCGTGGCCGAGATCGCGCGGGCCCTGGCCGCCGCCGACGCCCTCGAGGCCGGCGACGCCACGGCCTGCGGCCGCCTCATGGACGAGAGCCACGCGAGCCTGCGGGACCTCTTCGAGGTGTCGTCGCCGGCGCTCGACGCGATCGTCGCGGCGGCGCGCGCCGCGCCCGGCTGCCTGGGGGCGCGCATGACGGGCGCGGGCTTCGGCGGCTGCGCCGTGGCGCTGGTGGAGGCAGCCGCCGTGGACGGCTTCGCCACCGCCACCCGCGACGGGTACGAGCGCGCCACGGGGACAGCTGCCACGGTGTACGTGAGCGCCGCCGGCCCGGGGGCGGGCGCGACGGCGCTGTGAGGGTCGGCCCGATCCGGTAGGGCGCGGGCTGGCGCCGCTACCCGAGGACCGCCGGTTGAGTGCCCCGGGCCCGTAGGCCCGGGGCACTGAATGGTGCCTTCTCGACCGCCTAGTCGGGGAGCGTGAACACGTAGAGGGTCGAGCCCGGCCGCGAGTAGCGGCTAGCGGCGTCGGGCGGTTCGTCGTAGGCGACCTCCCGCGAGGACGGCGCGGAGCTCGAGATGATCGCGATGTACTGCTTCCCGTCGGGACCCAGGAAGCTGATCGGGCTGTTGCGGAACCCGGACCCGGCCCGGAACTGCCACAGCAGCTCGCCGGTGGTGGCGTCGTAGAAGTCGACGGTGCCGAGCTGCGAGCCCTGGATCAGCAGGTTGCCCCCGGTCGTGAAGACGGGACGCTTGTTGCCCGCCCTCAGCATGTCGACGCTCCACACCTCCTCGCCGGTCGCGGGGTCGACGGCCCACAGCTTCCCCGGGTTGCCCTTGGTCGTGAAGCCGCCGGAGACGAACAGCGTCCAGCTCTGGCCGGGCACGTACTCGCCCTTGCGCATGCCGTAGTTCTCGCCGCACGAGTTGTGGCCGGTGAAGTAGAAGAGGCCGGTCTGCGGCGAGTACGACTGCTGCTCCCAGTTGCCGCCGGAGAACGGGCAGAGCAGCTCGACGTTGCCGCCCGTGTAGGCGATCGCCTCGGGACGGAACCTGGGGCGGCCCGTCTCCATGTCGATGCCGTCGGCCCACGTCACGTTGGTCCACGCCCAGGGTTCCACGAGGATCTCGCCTGTCAGGCGGTCGAAGACGTAGACGTAGCCGTTGCGGTTCTGGTGCACCAGCGCCTTCCTGAGCTCACCGCCGATCTCGAGGTCGACGACGAGGAAGCCCGCCGGGGAGTCGTAGTCCCACTGGTCCTGCGGTGTCAGGGAGTAGGCCCAGACGAGCTCACCCGTCGTCGCGTCGCGCGCCAGCACCGAGGCGCAGTACTTGTTCGTGTACTTGTCCAGGCCCGGCGCGGTGGCCGGGTCGCGGCGGTAGTCGGGGTTCCACGGCGCACAGTTGCCGGTGCCGTAGTAGAAGAGATCCGACTCGGGGTCGTAGGTGAACCAGCCCCAGATCGAGGCGCCGCCGCGCTTCCACGAGTCGCCGTACCACGTGCTGACGCCGACGTCTTCGACCTTGTCGTCCGGGTAGAACGGCTTGAACCTGTCGGTGATCAGCATGTCCTCGTCCGGACCGATGTTGTAGGCGCGCCACAGGCGCTCGCCGTCATCGAGCGCGTACGCCGTGACGTGGCCCCTGATCGCGTACTCGGCACCGGCCACGCCGACGATCACGTGGTCGTGCACGACCAAGGGGGCCGTGGTCATGGTCTCGCCGATAGACAGGTCGGCGTTCTGGACCTTCCAGACCTCCTGGCCGGTCTCGGCGTCGAGCGCGATGACCTGGCCGTCGAGCGTGTTGATGATGACCTTGCCCTCGCCGTACGCGAGCCCCCTGGTCTGCGCGCCGCAGCAGGCCCTGGCGATGGCCGTCTCGAGCTCCGGCTGATCGGCGACGTAGCTCCACTTGATGCGGCCGCTGTCGCCGAGGTCCAGGGCGTAGACCGTGTTCGGCTTCGGAGTGACGAGGTACATGGTGTCGCCCACGACCAGCGGCTCGGCCTCGTGGTTGTCGAGGATGCCCGTCTGGAACGTCCAGGCCACCACAAGGTCCTGGACGTTCGAGGTGTTGATCTGGTCGAGAGGGCTGTAGTTCCAGCCCGCGTAGTTGCCGTTGTTGATGGGCCAGTTCGCGGGGTCCTGCTGCAGCCTGAGCTGGTCCTCGTTGGCGAACGCCCAGGCCGTCAGCCCCAGTGCGGCTGCGGCGACCAGGAGTAGGCGCCGCGCTCCGCTCACGCGACCGTTGGCTACGACTCGACTCGACATGCTCTCACTTCCATGCTCGCCCTCGCGCGCGGCCGTCGGCACCGTCCCGCCGGAGGCCGACCGCACACGCCCGTTCCAGCCCCTCATCGCCTCGCCGCCACGTCGGACTCGGTGACGGGCCCGAACGAGTTGCCCCACGAGTTCCTGACGAACGTGGCGACGGCCGCGATCTGCTCGTCCGTCAGCGCTTCGCCGAACGGGGGCATGCCGTGGTCCTCACGCCCGAAGAGGATCGTCGGCAATATGACGTCCATATCGCCGACGTTCGGGTTGCCGGCGAGAGCCGGCCCCACCAGGCCTTGGCCCTGGTCGCCGTGGCATGTAGAGCAGTTGCCGGCGAACAGCTCCTCGCCCTGCTGCATGACGGCCGTTGCGGGCGCGGCCTGACCGCCCCCGGCCTCCGCCTCTTCCTCCTCTTCCTCCGGGAGGTCCTCCGGCAACCTGACACCGCTGGAGCTGATGAGGAAGAACACGTCGCCGAGTGTCTGGCCGTAGGTGTCGCCAGGCTCGGCGTCCCTGGCGTGGTAGTAGAGCGGCCAACCGGCGAACG
The DNA here is from genome assembly GCA_036381035.1 of Trueperaceae bacterium. Classification (NCBI taxonomy): domain Bacteria; kingdom Thermotogati; phylum Deinococcota; class Deinococci; order Trueperales; family Trueperaceae; species Trueperaceae bacterium. Next base: position 18,388 of record DASVDQ010000011.1, read on the forward strand.
TCGCCTGGTAGCTGCCGTCCCGCCGCACGGTCGTGCCCAGCAGCGAGCCCACGACGCCGGGTCCCGCCGTGACCTCGCGCGTCGGCACCGTGTAGGGCGGCCAGTTGACCTCGCACTGCCCGTAGCAGGTGCTCACGCCAGCCGCGTCGCGCAGGTAGATGTACAGGCTCATCCCCGCCGGGTCGGTCAGGTAGTCGGCGCGTTCGGCGACCATGACCGTGGGCCCGCCTGCCTCCTGCGCCAGCCCCGCCGCGGCGAAAGCGCAGAGCGCTAGCAACACCAACGTCTGTCTCGAGATCGCGACCAACTCCTTTCGCGACGGCCGTGGTCCGGCCGTCGGCCTAGGGTTCGGGCGCCGAGTGGCGGTATGTCAGCGTCCCCGCCCAAGAGAGTAGCACCGAGCGCGACGAGGCTCCAGCGCCCGCTGGCACGCGATCTTCCGCTGCCATTTAGCTGGAACGTCCTTCAGGGCGCCGCCGGGCAGGCTTCCTCGGAGACGAGCGCGGCGAGGTACTCGGGCGGCGGCAGGACGTCGCCGACCTGGGCCAGGTCCACGAGCCGGGACAGCTCCACCCCGTATTCGGCTTCGGGCGTCGGCTCGACCAGGTAGAGCTCCTGCACCAGCTGGTGTCGCTCGTCGAAGCGGGCCCCCTCCTTGCCGAACCGCGAACCGTCGACGACGTCGATGGTCCCGTCGCCGAGCAGGGCCTCCGCGGCGACGCGCACCGCGGTGTAGGCCGCCCAGCCGCTCGACTCGAGCGGGGCGCCCCAGCGGCCCCCGAACCTCCGGTTCAGGTCGCCGGCGGCGCCTCCGTCGAGGCTCGGGTCCCACAGCGCGACGCGAGGGAGGCCCAGCCCGCCGACGTTCGTCTCCGCCGCCAAGTAGTCGCGCGTCTGCGTTACCTGGTACGGGTAGGGGACCACGATCAGGTCGCCCAGCGAGCCGCTCGTCTGGGCGACGAACGGGATCTGGTCTCGCGGGCCGAGCAAAAGCATCACCGCGGTAGCGCCCGCGCCCTCGGCCGCGTCGATTACGTCCGTGTACAAGGCCCGACCCGGCTCCACGCCGAGGGCGCCAGTCACAGTGGCCCCTGCCGACGCGAGGACGCGCTGCGCCGCATCGAGGAGCGCGCGGCCGGAGTCGGTGTCCTCGAATACGACGTACCAACGCTGGTCGCCGGCGCTCGCCGCCATCGCGCTGAGGTACATGCCGCTGCTGGCCTCCACGCTGTAGGCGTGTCGGAAGCACGAGGGCGACCTCAGGGCCTCGGCGCTCGACCCGATGTTCAAGAACGGAACCCCGGCCTCCTCGGCGATGGCAGCCAGTACCAGCGCCTGCTCGTCGTTGATGCCGCCCACCAGCGCGTCCGCCCCGGCGGCGATCAAGCGCCGCGCGGCGCGCTCCGCCGCCTCCGCGCTGGGGGCGCTGGCCACCAGCACGGCCGGTGGCGCCTCGCCGGAGGGCGCGGCGGCGGCCAGGTCGCTCTCGGCGAGCAGCGCGCCGCGCCGGGCCGCCTCGCCGACGAGCTCGTAGAGGGACGCCTCGAGGGTGGGGACACCGAGCTGCGTGGGTGTCACGACGCCCACCTCCACGGAGGCCCGCGAGGTCCCGCTCACGACGGGCCTAACGCCGGGTACGAGCGGCACGCCGAACTCCGCCAGGACGGCCTGTATTTCGTCCCAACGCGCGGCGAGGGCGGCGTCGAGCATGTCCCGAAGCGAGGTGTCCCCCGGCCTCACGGCCATCGTCATCGGCAGCAGCATGGGACCGTACTGCAGGTCCACCTCGGGCTGCACGGGGGTGAGCTCGAGGGGCACGTCGGAGCGGGCCGCGTAGTAGGCGGCCACGGGACCCCATACCACCCCGACGTCCACGTCGCCGGCCGCCACTGCCTCCACCACGAGGCCGTGCTCGGTGAGAGGGGGAGCGAGGACGACGTTGGCGGCCAGTCTCCGACCGAGCAGCGCATTGTGCGGCGGAATGCCCACGTTCTGCACGCCGATGCGCAGGCTGGCCAGCCGCGGGTCGTCGAGAGACGAGACGTTCAAGTCGCGGTCGGCTCGCTCGACGAAGACGTAGGGGCTGCTGTAGTACGAGACGGTGGTGAGCAGCTCCTCGAAGCCGTCGGGGACGCCGAGGAGCACGTCGCACTCCCCCTCCCCGAGTCGGGCAGAGACGATCGTCGCGTCCTGGTACCACCAGTCGTAGGTGAGGTCGGCGTCCAGCTCCGCGGCGACCAGCTCGGCGATGCGGTTCTCGAACCCCGCCCCGGACTCGTCGGCGAACGGCAGGCTGTCGCCGTAGCCGCAGACCCTCAGCTCCCAGGCGCCGGCCCACGCGAAGGCACCGAGCGTCGCCGCCAGCATCGCGGCCCCGACCCCGGCGGCGCGCTTCGCCGCCCGCGCCAGGTGTGACCAGCGGAGGCGGCGAGCGGCCACGCTGCTACCCGCTCAGTCGAGGAAGTCGCGCAGCTTGCGCGTGCGGCTCTCGTGGTACTTGAGCTTGCGCAGCGCCTTGTTCTCGATCTGCCGTATGCGCTCGCGCGTGACGCCGAAGTGGCTGCCGACCTCCTCGAGCGTGTGCTCGCGGCCGTCGACGAGGCCCTTG